>CAYOXN010000032.1:10664-10993 GCA_964407965.1 uncultured Candidatus Saccharibacteria bacterium | reverse complement strand
GATCTTGAGAGCTTTGAGAAATTTGGAGTCTTGGCTTGTCCAGCGAATACGTTCTCTGGCAGGAATTGTCTGAACGTCCACAATGTCGCCCTCTTCCTCTTCCGGTTCGTCACGTTTGTTAAAGCCGATGGTGGCTTCCAGCACGAGGAAGACGTCGTAGCCGGCGCGCTTGATTTCGCCAATTGCCGCGGCAATGCGGTCTGAGTCGGAAAGCGACTCATTAATTGCATAACCGAGTTCCTTCATCAACTCCTTGAGTCGTTCGTCCATGGTACCCCCTTAATCTATGATAACTGAGAAATAGTATTATTATCCTGTTATAAAAATTT
>CAYOXN010000032.1:1103-10654 GCA_964407965.1 uncultured Candidatus Saccharibacteria bacterium | reverse complement strand
ATGAGCAATTATAATCCGCAAAAAATAGAAGCTAAATGGCAAAAGTTTTGGCAGCAAAAGAAGTTATTTTTTGCCAAGGATTTTGCAAAAAAAGGCAAAAAATACATTTTAGTGGAGTTTCCGTACCCTTCGGGCGCCGGTCTGCACATGGGCCATTTGCGCCCGTACGTGGCGGCAGACGCCTATGCGCGTTTTTTTCGCATGCAGGGCAAGGAAGTACTGTTTCCCATAGGGTGGGACGCCTTTGGCTTGCCCGCGGAAAATTATGCCATAAAAATGGGCGTGCACCCTTCCATTACCACCAAGAAAAATGTGGCCAACGCCAAAAAGCAAATGCTTTCGTGGGGTCTGTCTTTTGACTGGAACAGGGAAATAAACACCACCGATCCCGACTATTACAAATGGACACAATGGTTGTTCCTACAGTTTTATAAAGCCGGCTTAGCGTACGAGTCCACCGGGCTTATAAACTGGTGTCCCAAAGACAAAACGGGCCTGGCTAACGAAGAAGTCATAGACGGCAAATGCGAACGCTGCGGCACGGTAGTGGAGAAAAAGGAATTGCGACAGTGGTACCTGAAAATTACCCAATACGCCGAAAAACTTTTGGAAGGCTTAAAGCACTTACCCCAGTGGCCCGAAGCCGTAAAACTCCAACAGGAAAATTGGATAGGGAAAAAGACGGGTATTAATATTACTTACGATTTAGAAACTAAAGCAAATTTTGTTTTACTGCACGGTTTTAATGGCAGCTCCGAAGGGGTATTTTTTCCTTGGCTTAAAAATGAATTACACAGCAGGGGGTTAGAAATTCAAGTACCCAATTTACCAAATTCCAACCATCCTACCGAGGCTGAACAGGTTGACTTCGTATTAAAAAATTGTAAGTTTAATGAAAATACCATACTCTTTGGTCATAGTTTGGGGGCGGTGGTTGCAATGAAAGTTTTGGAAAAACTCCCTCACAAAATTTCTGGTTTAGTGCTAGCAGGTGGTTTTACGTCTCCAGAATTTAAAGACAAAGTTAGGCCTTTTCACAGTACATTTAATTGGGAATTTAATTTTACAGAAATAAAAAATAAAGTAGGCTTTATAAAAATTTTAAGTGACCCAAATGATTATGCGGTAAGATTGGAACAAAATCAGTCATTACATAAATATTTGGGAGGAACTTTAATTGAACAAACTGCACAAGAACCTCATTTTACTTCAACAGAAGAACCGATTATTTTAAATGCCCTGTTACCGCAAGTTACGTGTTTCACCACTCGTCCGGATACAAATTTTGGTGCGACGTTTGTAGTTATTGGTCCCGAGCATCCTCTTTTGAATACTCGAGAAGTTTTAGGAATAGACGAAAAGACATGGCACGAAATAGAAAAGTACAAAGAAAAAGCTTTGCAATCAGCAGAGGCCGACAGGACCGCAGAAAATAGAAAAAAGACAGGGGTGTTTACTGGGTTTTATGCCTTAAACCAATTGACCGGATATAAAATGCCTTTGTACGTGGCCGACTATGTTTTGGGAAATGTGGGTACTGGCGCTGTAGTGGGCGTACCAGGACACGACAAACGTGATTTTGAATTTGCCCAAGCGTTTAACTTGGAAGTTATACGGGTAGTCCAAAAAGACGCCCAAGACACCGGTCCCATAGACCATATAGATAAAGTCCAAGAGGAAGAAGGCATTATGGTCAATTCTGGATTTTTAAATGGGTTAAATATCCACGAAGCTACGGAAAAAATAATGGATTATATGGAAGAGGAAGGCTATGGCAAACGGGTCGTGAATTACAAGCTCCGTGACTGGGTGTTTAGCCGGCAGCGGTATTGGGGTGAGCCTATTCCTATAGTGCACTGCGAAAAATGCGGGGTTGTGCCGGTGCCGGAAAAAGACTTGCCGGTAAAATTGCCAAATGTAAAAAAATACGAACCCACGGGTACCGGGCAGTCACCCTTGGCGGCCATAGACAAATGGGTAAATACCAAATGCCCAACCTGTAAAAGCCCAGCTAAGCGGGAGACTAACACCATGCCGCAATGGGCAGGTTCTTCTTGGTATTGGCTAAGGTATTGTGATGCCAAAAACAAGAAAGCATTTAGCGACAAAAAAAAGTTAGCCTATTGGACGCCGGTAGACGTATATTTTGGCGGCATGGAACATACCACCTTGCATTTGCTTTACAGCCGATTTTGGAATTTGTTCTTGTATGACCAAAAATTAGTCACGGCCAAAGAGCCATATACCTTGCGTAAACCCCATGGCATTGTTTTGGGGCCCGATGGCGAAAAAATGAGCAAGAGCCGCGGCAATGTGGTAGACCCGCAAACTGTGGTGAAAAGCTATGGGGCGGACACGCTGCGTATGTACGAAATGTTTTTGGGTCCCCACGAAGCCATGGTAGCATGGAGCGACAAGGGGATTATTGGCGTAAAGCGGTTTTTGGACAGGGTGTGGGAGTGGGGCAATAGATTGAAGATTGAAGATTCAAGATTTAAGAAAATCAAGGATTCGGAAAAGGCGGAGAGGGAAATTAATAAACTGACAAAGAAGATAACAGAGGACATAGAAAATTTTAGGTTCAATACGTGCATTTCGGCGTTTATGGAGTTCCATAACCAGGTGAAAGACGAGGCAGTAAGCATACAGACTGTCCAAGCGTTCTTGAAATTGCTTTATCCGTTTGCCCCGCACATTGCGGAAGAGTTAAATGCCAATTTGGGCTTTAAAAAATCTTTGGTAACAGAAAGCTGGCCCACGTACAATGCCGCAAAAATCCAGGAGTCTACGGTAGAAATTGTTATACAGGTAAACGGCAAAGTAAAAGGCAAACTCTCCTTACCGGCGAACTGCTCGGAAAACGCGGTAAAAGAAAAAGCCTTGGAATTGGAAAGTATAAAAAGCTTGTTAGCAGGGGAAAGCATTAAGCGGGTAATTTATATTCCCGGACGGCTCATGAATTTGGTAATTTAAAAAAGATGGCCTAAGCCATCTTATGGGTGTTGGGATTCCTCGCGGAGATATTGGACAATATCTTTGTGAGAAACCCGAAAGTCGTTCTTGAGTACATAGAGTACGGATCGCAGCTTTTGTGGTTGTAAGCACTGATACGCGTTGGATGCTTCTTGTAAGGCCCTTGTGGACGAACCTTCAACCAGCTTCCTGATTTCATCAACATCAGCAATGTTCGCTGGAGACCTTTCCAGATCGTCCAGAAATTTCCAAAGACTTTGATGTTGCATGACCCCTCCTTATATAAACCATGCTGTTTTTTAAATATTTTGTCAAGTTCTATGCTCAAAATACACTATAACCCTAAAGAACACAAAGAAATAATGCATGCTTGCGCGCTTGCCCTTAAAAAGGGGAAAGCGGTAGTTTTTCCTACGGACACTTGCTATGGCTTGGCGGTGGATGCGTTAAATGTGAAGGCAGTTAAAAAGCTTTATGCTATAAAAGGCAGGGACTTTAAAAAACCCGTGCATGTTATAGTGCCGAGTTTAGGTTATGCAAAAAAAATAGTTAAGTGGGGCAAACAGGCAACCAAGTTGGCTAACAAATTTTTACCGGGAGCGTTAACGCTAGTTGCAAAATTAAAAAATCAAAAATCAAAAATTAAAATTGTAAGCGCCGGTACGGGGTATGCGGGTATTCGCATGCCGAACAATAAAATAGCCCTAGATTTGGCAAAGTACCTCAAAAAACCAATTACCGCCACGAGCGCAAATGTAAGCGGCTTGCCCGAATGCTACACGGCACAAGAAATAATAAATCAATTTGAACATACAAAATTCAAGCCTGACATACTACTCAACGTAGGAACATTACCCATCCGCAAACCCTCCACCGTTGTTAAAATAGACGGGGGTAATGTAGAAGTGCTAAGGGAAGGACCGGTATCGGGGAAACAGATACGAAAAGTGCTAACTAAAGTGCTAAGTGCAAAGTAAAAGGTTTTAGGTTTTAGCTTTTAGGTATTAGGCATGCAAAATCAGAATATACGATCGTATAGAGATTTAATAGTATGGCAAAAGTCCATGGATTTAGCAGTATATATTTATGAACTTACCGAAAAATATCCAAAGCACGAAATTTACGGCCTAACTTCCCAGACCAGGCGGTGTGCAGTATCTATTCCTTCAAATATTGCAGAAGGGAGATTGCGGGGGAGCCGTAAAGATTTTCGACAATTTTTAATTATTGCTTTTGCTTCAGGAGCGGAATTAGAAACCCAACTAGAATTAGCATTTAGGCTTAAATATTTAATGCAAGAAGAATTTGTAATAGCTACTACAAAATTAACAGAAATAATGAAAATACTAAATAAACTCATTCACACTTTGGTATAAAAGTTTGTTTGAGATCCTAAAACCTAAAACCCAACACCTAATACCTAATTTCATGTTTTCCTCCTTTCACTATCCCCACTATTTTACTAAAAAAATCCGAGAAGAAATTGGCGAAATATATGCCCATTCGGCTATAGCCAATTTGGCGCTTTCCATGATGGCGCTTTTTGAGCCTATTTTTTTGTATTCGGTATTGGGTTTTACCATAAACCAGGTTTTGGTTTTCACGGTTATTGTTTATGGCGTATACATTTTATGTATTCCTTTTGGCGGTAAAATGGCCAGCATGTATGGTTATAAACATAGCATAGCGCTCAGCATACCGTTCCATATTGTGTATTGGCTTATTCTAATAAGTGCCCAGCAAAGCAGTAATTTGGCGTTTGTGGGCGCGGTGGCGTATGGGCTTTCCAAAAGTTTTTATTGGCCCGGTTACCATTCGCTTATAGCCAGGTACAGCGACGAAGGCCAAGTGGGCAGGGAATTTGGCGTGGTATATTCGCTCATTAGCCTAACGCTGGTGGCTGGCCCGCTTATAGCCGGGGCTATTTCCCAGCATGTGGGATTTACAGCCATGTTTACGGTTACCGCGTTAATATATTGTTTTAGCTTGTTCCCCCTGTTCAGGCACAAGGAAATATTTACCCCCAAGGTTTACGAATACAAACAAACCATTGAACTGTATAAACAATACCCGAAGAAAGCCCTGGGTTATTTTGGCTTTGGCGAAGAAATGTTTGCCCTTAACATTTGGCCTATTTATATTTTTATTGTGGTAAAAAATTACGAAACGGCCGGACTGTTGGCAACCGTGTCGAGCCTGGTGGCCGCTGGCTTGGCGCTCATAGTCGGACGCATTACCGACCAGTACAGCAAGCGGGTGCTTATTAAAATTGGCGCGTTTTTTACGGGGTTGGTTTGGCTCGGCAGGTTTGTAGCCAACGCATTTTGGAGCACATTTTTTATGGACTCGCTGGCCAGGACGAGCAAAGAAATTTCCATTATTCCCATTAGTACCGTTACGTATATTCGAGCCGAAGCCACTCATGTTGTGCCGTATATTGTGTTTTTTGAGCAGTCCTTGGCCATAGGCAAGCTTACGGCTTGTTTTGTGGGCATAATCCTTTTTACCCTTACCGGCAGCTTTGTGGTACTATTTATAGCAGCAGCGCTTTATAGTTTGTTGTATATGCTTGTTTAGGCGGTAGCATTTAGGTAGTAGTAAGTAGAAAATAATCGCAAGTAAAAAATGAATAAATATTTGTTCCCAATTAAATACCACTGTTTAAATTGCTAGACTTTTATGTCCCTCCTAACAGAGCCAGCCTGCTGCCAAGGCAATGGCTAGGGGAGGTTATTTTACTAAACGCTACTAACTAAAAGCTAAACGCTAATTTTATGAACTACTCCAACATTCAATCAGAAGACCCAAAGATTTACGAAATTATTAAACGCGAAGAGCAAAGACAAAAGGAAGGTATAGAACTTATAGCCTCGGAAAATTACGTGTCCAAAGCTGTGCTCGAGGCTATGGGTTCTATTCTCACTAACAAATATTCGGAAGGTTACCCAGGTAAGCGTTATTACGGCGGCAATGAAATAATAGATCAGGCGGAAAATTTGGCCATTGAGCGGGCCAAGGAACTTTTTGGCGCGGAACATGTAAATGTCCAGCCGCTTTCGGGCAGCCCCGCAAATATGGCGGTGTATATGGCTTTGCTAAACCCGGGTGACAAAGTGTTGGGCTTTTCGCTCGACCAAGGCGGACATTTGAGCCACGGGCACCCGCTAAATTTTTCCGGAAAACTTTACACCATAATTCCTTATTTTGCAAAAAAAGAAACGGAAGTTATTGACATGGACGAAGTGGAAGAAATAGCTTTACGGGAAAATCCTAAAATGATTTTTGCAGGTTTTTCGGCTTATTCGAGAAGTATGGATTGGAAAATGTTTAAGGAAATTGCCGACAAAATTGGCGCATTTACTTTTGCGGACATTGCCCATATAGCCGGGCTTATAGCTGGCAAGCAGTTGGAAAGTCCGGTACCGTATTTTGACGTGGTTTCCACAACCACTCACAAGACCCTACGCGGCCCCAGGGGAGCCATGATAATGTGCAAAGAGCAGTTTGCCTCAGCCGTAGACAAAGCGGTCTTCCCAGGCGTGCAGGGAGGCCCACACGACCATATAAATGCCGCCAAGGCCATAGCCTACGGCGAAGCCTTAAAACCCGACTTCCAGGAATATGCCAAACAGGTTATTGCAAACGCCCGCGCTCTGGCTAGCGCGTTGCAAGCTAAAGGTTACCGGATTATTTCCGGCGGTACCGACAACCACCTTATGCTGGTGGACGTCTTTGGCAGCAAAGGCATAACCGGCAAAGAGGCGGAAAAGGCCTTGGAACATGTAGGTATTTCCATTAACAAAAATATGATTCCCTACGACCCGCGAAAGCCGCTGGACCCTTCCGGTATTCGCCTTGGTACGCCGGCCCTTACCACCCGCGGGGCAAAGGAAAGCGACATGCAAACCGTAGCCGAATTAATAGACTTAACCTTACAGCATCGTACTGACGAAAACAAAGCCGCCGAGTTGGCAAATAAAGTAAAAGAATTTTCGGTTAAGTTCCCCGTACCGGGGATTGAGTAATGCGCAAGAAGACCGTCTTCTTGCGGGCTAATGATTTAAATCATAAAATCCTTAAATCAATAAATCATTAAATTAACATGTCTATTTTTCAAGCAATTATTTTAGGTATGGTGCAGGGGCTGGGGGAGTTTTTGCCTATTTCTTCCTCTGCCCATTTAATACTTACTCCCTGGCTTTTTAAATGGCACGATCCAGGACTGGGTTTTGACCTAGCCCTACACTGGGGCACGCTTTTGGCTGTGCTGGTGTATTTTAGGAACGACATATGGCTTTTGGTAAAAGGGTTTTGGCATTCGTTGTTTAAGTCTACCCGCGACTTTGAAGCCAATATTTACCAAAAACTTTCGTGGCTTATTATTTTAGCCTCTGTACCTGGAGCCTTAATTGGCAAACTGCTCGAGGAAAAAGCAGAAACGAGTTTACGGAGCCCTTTGCTCATAGCTATAGACTTGGCCGTTTTTGGAGTTGTATTTTTTGTGTTGGACAAGATGGGGAAAAAGGAGAAAAATTTGGACAAAATAAAATGGTACGACGCTTTAATAGTCGGCTTTGGCCAGGCATTGGCAATTATTCCTGGGGTGTCCCGAAGCGGGGCGACTATGGGCGCGGGTTTACTTTTAGGTTTTAAGCGCGCCGATGCGGCCAGGTTTAGTTTCCTTATGTCCGCACCAATAATATTTGGCGCGGGGTTGGTTAAGGTAAAAGAATTCATGAGTGGGGGAATAACCGCGGTATTGGTTGCGGGTTTTATTTCTGCCGCTATTTTCGGTTTTTTGTCCATCCGTTTCCTGTTGAGGTATTTGGCCAAGCACGATTTTAAAATTTTTGTGGGGTATAGGTTGGCCCTGGCTGCGGTGGTGTTAGCAGTGTATTTGGCAAGATAAATATAGGATTTTGGCATTTGTAATATAAAACCATCCCTTAAAGGGATGGTTTTATTAAAAAGTTTGGAACTGTTGTTTCTTGTCTTCCTCTAAATTAAAAACCACTTCTTCACCAACCTACTAAGTTCAAGCATTTGCTTGCACTTCGTAGTCAGGCGGACGAAGAAGTGGTGGCCGAGGAGGGAGTCGAACCCTCATGAGTTTCCTCGCACGATTTTGAGTCGTGTGCGTCTGCCATTCCGCCACTCGGCCATATCCGTTCTATAATACCAAAAACCTACATATTCGTAAAGGTTTGCCCCTGCCTAGAAAATTTGATACTATGTATGGGTAAATTAGTGATTTAGCTTTAAGAAACAGAATATATGGACGAAACTCCCCAAACCAACAATATAAGCATTACTCCGCTGGAGAATTTTGTGCAGCAGCCGGCGGTCCCGACTCCTATGCCGCCTGCCCAGGTTCCCCAAACTCCGGCTGTAACAGAGACCCCTCCCGTGCCTCAGGAACCTGATTTGGCACAAGCTCAGCCCTCTCCAACCCCTGCTATACAGCCAAACATGGAATCGGATAAAATTTCATATGCTGATGCCCAAATCCAGGAAATAGAAGTTGCAAAAATAGTTGCTAACCCATTCCAGCCCCGTAAAGTTTTTGAGCCAAACGCCTTAAAAGAATTGGCCGACTCCAGAAAAGAACATGGGGTTATACAGCCTTTGGTTGTTACCCGCACGCCTATAGGTTTTGAAATTGTGGTAGGTGAGCGGCGTTTTCGTGCTTCCCAGCTAGCCGGTTTGGTGAAAGTTCCGGCAATAGTCAAAGAGGCCATGGTGGACCAAACCAAGCTCGAGGTTGCCCTTATAGAAAACATCCAGCGCCAAGAATTAAACCCCATAGAAGAAGGCCAGGCGTATGAGCGTCTTATGAAGACGTTTAACATGACCCAGGAACAAGTGGCCAAAAAAGTTGGTAAAAGCCGTCCAGCCATTGCCAACACTATACGCTTGCTTAATTTACCGGCAGAAATCCAGCGGGGGATTATAGAAGGCAAAGTTACCGAAGGTCACACCCGTCCGCTTTTGGGCTTGCAAGACCCGGAGCGCATGTTGTCTATGTATAAACAGATATTGGACAACAATTGGACTGTGCGCCAAGTGGAACAAAAAGTCCGCGAACTTACCCAAAAGCGGGCTATGGACGCGGTTATGCCAGACCCTAAACTAATGGCATTTGAAACCGAACTGCGCGGCAAGCTAGGCACCCAGGTAAAAATCCAGCGCCAAGGCAGCGGCGGTAAAATAATGATAGAATTTTTCAGTGACGACGACTTGGCAGAAATTATAAAACGAATAGAGTCTGCCCACGCCGCCCAGGGCGGGGAATACCTCGTAGTTTAACTAGGTACCAGGCAAATTAATTAAATAAAATTGACCAGAATTAAATAAAATTAAGTAAAATTTAAACCCCCACCATACAAATGTTAATTGTTGAATTTTTAGACATTGGGTTTTGTTTAAGTTTTAGAAAATAGGATTTTTAATAAACCTGTTTCGTAATTGGCAAGAGTAGAGGGAAACAGTAACCTTGCTTCTAAATTCTTGATTCTATATTCTTGCCAGTTGTGGATATTTCCCTTGACACCGTATTACCACAGTAGTACACTACCTAC
>CAYOXN010000032.1:0-1093 GCA_964407965.1 uncultured Candidatus Saccharibacteria bacterium | reverse complement strand
TGCCTTATTGCAGCAACTATTAAGCCGGCCTTCTCTAAGGTCCAGGTTAATGCTGAGCGCAAAGGGCACTAAGATGTTTTAGAAAATTTCTCCAAAACACCAAACCTGCCCAAGCCGCAAGCGAAGGCAGGTTTTAACTTGTGGATTGATTTTTGGAATTTTTCGCCCCACGTAGGGACGAAGAACGCCGAAAGGCAATCATACAATACCTCAGGAGGGTGCATGCCAGTTAAGTCGGTACAGGATGCCTGTGTAGGTTGCGGATCGACTCATGACGTCCTAAACATAGAAGGACTTTGTCTGTGTTCGGATTGTTTATGCAACGGTACGTCCGACCCCGAGCTTGTGGCTCCCGAAGCCCCTATTACGCCTTATAACCTCTTGTTCCAGGCTTTGGGGGAATCATGAATTTTCGAAGGGCTTTACGTTAAATCCAACCGGATTCCAAAACGTGAGGCCCTCCACCCACTTTTACAAGTGTGCACAAATTTGTACCTAAGGTTTTGGGTATAAGTTTGTGTAGTAAAACTAAGCCAGGAGGCTCTTAAAATGAATTGCCGCAATCACGGCTCCAGATTGAGACATGACCCGATCAATCAGGTTGATGTCTGTTCTTTATGCTTAGGTCCGGTAAACTCTGCCGGATTTGGTCACACCGAGAATCATGTTAGCGTCACGCAACTCCCTGTGTCAACTACCCAGGGAATGCAAGCACTGGGAGCCTGCCCAAATTGTCACTCAACAATGCCGCTTAATTTCTATGGCGAGTGCGTCGGCTGTAAGAAACAAGTGGGGTCAGTAGTACAATACAAGCCTACGCTTGCGGCGGCCGTATAGACAAGAAAGTACGAAGGGGTAGCCTAGTCTTCCGATTTTATCGGGACAACAGGCTACCCTGTTTTTTTATGCCAAAAAGAAAAAGCATGAACTTATTTATGCTTTTTCTTTTATGGATGACAGGACACCCACTCATAACCATGGATCCGCCAACCTCACCAAAATAGAAACATGGTGAGCTTGTCGAATCCATGGTCGGGCTGCTGGGAATCGAACCCAGACTACATCCACCCCATGGACGCGTACTACCACTATA
>CAYOXN010000031.1:2550-11050 GCA_964407965.1 uncultured Candidatus Saccharibacteria bacterium | reverse complement strand
TTTTCTACGGCGTTTACCAGTTCTTGGTTATTGAACCTTACCATAAGTTCTTTTTTCCAATTTGGGCTCGTTATGGTTATGTGGGGTTCTACGCCTTTGCCTTCTATGGGTTGGTTGTCGTCACGAAGCGTTAGGGTGTGGACCAAAAACATGGAATATTTTTCTTTAGCCGGGTCTATTTGGTGTTCCAGCTCAAACACCCGCTCTATAGTGCCCCAGCCCTTGCTTTGGACACCGACTAGCGTGCCCACGTTGTATTTTTTTAAGACACTGGCCATAAGTTCGGCGGTAGACTGGCTGCCGTTGTCTATAAGTACAATGACTTTTTTGTAGCGTACCAGCGAAGGCAGCCAACCCGTGGTGGTTTTTATGGGCGTGGTACTGGCCTGGTGCCAAAATTCATAGGCATATTGGTTATAGCCAATAAAAGGTCCAAGGAAATACGGGGCTATGTCTATGGCGCCGCCAATATAACCGCGCAGGTCAAAGACCAGCGTGTCCAAAGTTTTGGTTTGGTCGGCCTTGTCTGCCAATTTTACAAACTCGTCGAGCGTTGTGGGGGAAAAGCGTTTTATGTACATGTGCAAAATATGCTGGCCGTACATTTGGGTAAACACGGTGGGTTCCGCACCGGTGGTGTCGTAACGCTGTTTGCTGTTTTCTTCGCTTAATACGCGGTTAGCGTACTCAACTTTTTCCAATTGCTGTTTGGCTTCCGGCGTATTTTGGCCCTTTAAGCTTTTGGCCTTTTGTTCATAGGCCACTTTAACTTCCTTTTGGTCCGCGCCTTTGGGCAAGCCTAAATCGGAATAAAGGTTTTGTTCGGGGTTTATGTTTGAAACCGTGTTTTTAAGCTGCTCTTCCTGTTTGGAAGTAAACAGGCCGGACCGGCCAAATGGCTGCAGGTTCGCCAAAACCAGGGTGGCCAAATTTACGCTAAAATCTTTTTTCTCGGCTTCTGTCATGCCGGAGGTGGCTTCGAAATACAACTGCCTCACCCCGGCTTGGTTTTTCTGGATCATGGTGTAGGAATTGTTCTTTAGTTTTTGCACGCCCAACAAGTACAGGGTGGCCAGCTGCTCGTCCGAAATTTTGTCCCAATAATCGCTTTGGACTTTTTGGTATATTTCCAGCAAAAAGTCTGCCCGGACATCGGTGGGGCCGTTTGCGGCAAGCGGCGCTGCCTTATGGCGCTGCGTGTACTTTTGCGCAAAAATAAAACTGCCGGCTGCCAACGCGCCAACAATTAGCACGGCAACAACAAGCCAAGCAATTTTTGTGGCAAGCGTCATGCTTTTAAACGCGGCATATATTTTTTGCCTGCGAGAGGTTTTAGTATTTTCTGTTTGGGGTTGTAGGTTGGATTCAGTTTCCATATAGTTTAGTATATCATACCCCTTGCATAAAGCGGCGAATATATAGGCTAAAAGATTAAAAGATGACGGTCTTCTTGCTAAAGCAAGAAGACCGTCATCAAGTACCCAAATATAAAAAATGTTATACTAAATATATTATTAATTTGTAAATTATTAGTAGTAAGTAATTTGAATACATGAACAAAGACCAGCGGTATATTTTAATAGTCCTTACGCTCATTAACTTTTTTAATTACTTGGACCGCCAGGTTATTTTTCCTTTGTTTGGGCACATTAAGGCGGACTTTGGCGTAACCGATTTTGAACTGGGGCTTTTGGGGACAGTGTTTATGCTCGTACACAGTTTGGCCAGCTTGCCCTTAGGGCTGGCCGCAGACAAGTATTCCAGAAAAAAAATAATTGGCCTGGGGGTTTTGTTTTGGAGCGCGGCAAGTTTTACCTCGGGGCTTGCGAGGTCGTTTTACCAGTTGCTTTTTGTGAGGGGAGCGGTGGGCATAGGCGAAGCGGCGTATGCGCCGGCCGCCACGGCCATGATCTCCGACAATTTTCCCGAAGAAAAACGCGCGTCTATGCAAAGCTGGTTTAACTCGGGCATGTTTATAGGCGGCACGCTGGGCGCCATGATAGGCGGCATAATAGGTTTTTATTTTAACAATTGGCGTTTGGCTTTCTTTTTGGTTTCCATACCGGGAATTATATTGGCCTTGTCGTGTTTTTCGCTCAAGGACCAACGGCTTGAAAGCACACATGAGAACTTGAAACCTTTGGAACTTTTAAAAGTGCCGGCTTACTTTTGGCTGCTGGTGGGCGGGACGCTTTCCACGTTTGCCAGCGGGGCATATATTTCGTGGGGCGTGGAATTTGTAGCGCGGTTTAAAGGCTATAACTTGCGCGACGCCAGTTTAATTTTAGGCATTACCATGATGCTGGCGGGTGTGGTAGGCGTGTTTTTGGGCGGCTTCTTTGCCGACTGGCTGCATAAAAAACATGCTTGGGGCAGGAGCATAACCGTGGCAGCTTCGCAGTTGCTTGCCGTGCCGTTTATGTTTTTGGGATTGGCCGCGGGCAGGGGCCTGTGGTTCTTACTGTTCTTTTTTGTGGGCGTGGTCTTTTTGTCTTTTTATTACGGTCCGGCCACGGCGGTCATGCATGACACCGTACCCCAGCGGTTATGGGCAACGGCTTTTGCCGTTTATATTTTAGTCATCCATTTGCTTGGGGATACGCTAGCCCCGGCGGTTATTGGCAGGATATCCGACACCTATAACTTATTGGTCGGCCTCCAAGTGGCCACAGTTTTTGTAGGCCTAGCCGGCGTGGCGTTTTTGGTTATGGCCAAGCATGTGGGGAATAGGGATCAAGAAGCATGAATTAGTAGGTAGCGGTTAGTGGGTAGTAGGTAGGGAATTTGGCAATTTACAAATTAACAAATTAAAAAAAATTATTCTAACAATTTATCAACTGTAAGAATCAAGAATCATGAATTAAAAATCAAGGCTTAGTAATTAGTAAGGAGTAATAAGTAATTAGAAAATGCAGAATGACCAGTGGCATCTGTGTTATCCGTGCATCCGTGAATTTAACCTAAAACCTAATTAAGGTTTATCTTTTATTACAAAAAATGGTATAATAAATTCACAAAAAGTTCATTTTAAAAAATTGAAAATAACACAAAATATAAAACAAACCCCGCCCTTTTCCGGTATTAGTTCGTATCTATACTTTTATATTATTCGACCGTATAAAAGGGGAGTATCCGGGAAAAGCAGGGCTGAAAGAGCGGGGTTTACCCCGCCTTTTCCCGGCATAAGTCCGCACCATTATTTTTTATTATGCAACGCTATGAAGGGAGGGTGCTCATGAGTACTAGGGCTGAAAGAGCGGGGTTTACCCTCATTGAGCTCATGGTAACTATTGTGGTGTTTGCCATTTTGGCCAGTGCGGCGCTGGCAGGTTTTTCGGCATTGGCCAAGGCCGTAAAGGCGGCTAGGGAAAAAACAGTTTTGTCGGCATTGGCTTCGGAATATTTGGAACACGTGCGCAATATGCCGTACAGCCAAATTGGCACCATAAACGGCAACCCCTCGGGCCTGCTTGCCGACTATACTAACCCCGTTACCAAACAAATAGAATCGTTTTCATATAAAATTTATTATGAAGTCACGTACCAAGACGACCCGGCAGACGGCACAATTTTGGCTGGCGGGGATTCTGCCCCTAACGACTATAAGCAAGTTAAAATGAGCGTGCTTAATACGGCCACGGGACAAATTACGGCATTCTTTACCACCGTAGCGCCCAAAGGCCTGGAAGGCATTTCCAATGCCGGCGCTATTTTAATAAAAGTTTTTAATGCGCAAGGCCAGCCCGTAAGCGATGCCAGCATCCACATGGTTAACACGCTGTTAAACCCTGACATCATACTTGACCGCGAGTCGGACAGTTCGGGCCAATGGATAGAAGTAGGTTTGCCCGCTTCGGTGAACGGCTACCAAATAACCGTAACCAAACCGGGATACTCTTCCGACCAAACGTACCCCATAACCGCCCAGAACCCCAATCCCACCAAGCCGCACGCCACGGTTGTAAACGGGCAGGTTACTGAAATTAGTTTTTTTATAGACTTGTTGTCCAATTTAAACATCCGTACGCTGGACGAAGTTTGCCAACCGTTGAGCGGCGTGAATGTAAACGTCCGCGGCGCCAAACTTATTGGGCTTAATCCCACGGTGTATAAATTTAACCAAAGTTACTCTTCGGTGGCGGGGCTTATTGGCCTCAATAATATAGAATGGGACACTTATACCCCAACGCTTTTGGCGGGACAGTCATATGTTGTTAGGGGTACTTCGCCTATCCAAAAAATAGACGTGCTGCCCGGGACAAGCCAGACTTTTACTATGATACTCGGCAGTAATACTACCGCCTACAGCATGTTGGTTATAGTAAAAGACGCGGCAACTGGCGCGGCTTTGGAAGGCGCGGCCGTACATTTGCGCAAAGGCGGCAGTGTGCCCCAAGATTATTACGGGACTACCGGTGGCAGTGTGTGGGTGCAGTATGACTGGTCAGGCGGCAGCGGCCAAGCGGACTGGGCCGCCAACTCCGACCGGTATTTCCAAGACAACGGCAACATAGACATAAACAGCATGCCTACCGGCGTGAGGCTCAAGAAAGTCAGCGGAGACCATTTGTCACCGGGTTGGCTGGAATCCTCCACGTTCGATACCGGCACGTCAGCTTCAAATTTCACTACCCTTACCTGGGAACCGACCAGCCAAGATCCAGCCACTACCCTTAAGTTCCAAATAGCCACCTCCAACAGCAGTGCCGGTCCGTGGAATTATAAAGGCCCGGACGGCACGGCTGCTACTTACTATACCGTGTCGGGCTCAAGCATACATGCAGTCCATGACAACTCGCGTTATGTACGTTTTAAGGCTTTTTTGGAAACGAACAATTCAAAACGCACGCCTATTTTGACTTCGTTAAATATAAATTATGTTTCGGGCTGCTTTACTCCGGGACAGTTTTGGTTTGGGGATTTAACGGCAGGTAATAACTATGATTTGGATGTTACGCTAGCCGGTTACCAAACCGAGGTTTTGCCCAACCTTAATGTCCAGGGTAATACGACCACAGAGGTTTTAATGAGCCCATAGGCAGTTTTAAGTCTGAAGAATTAAGTTTTAAGATTGAAGATTTAAGGGGCAGACAGGAGATTTAAGATTTAAGTTGTAAGTGTTAGGGCAGGGCAAGGGAATTGAAGTAACAGCATTGTCCTTAAGGGGTATGAAAGAAAATAACAATAGTATTATATTTCCGCGACTTACGGGTAAATTCATCGTTCAAGGAACAAACGAAAAAGCGGGGTTTACCCCGCCCTTTCCTGGAATATATTCGCACCATAATTTCCTATTATGTAACGGTATGAAGGGAGTGTGCTAATGAGTATTAGGGCTGAAAGAGCGGGGTTTACCCTCATAGAGGTTATGATAACCGTTTTTGGGTTTGCGCTAATTTCGCTGGGGTTGTTTGCTTTGGTGTCCGGGCTTTTGACCGGGACTAACAAGCAAGCCGACTTGCTAGCCGACACAGACATGGCCAGGAAATTGGCGTTTAATGTTTCCAATGAACTGCGCCGCATAACCACTTCCGTGACCGGCTCGTACGGTCTTGAACAAGCCGGAAGCCAGCAAATAATTTTTTATTCAAACATAGACACTGACCCGGAGCCTGAACGCATTAGGTATTATTTGTCAGGCGACAAGCTTTACAAGGGTGTTATCCAACCTTCCGGAAGCCCGCTCAACTACAATGGCAGCGAAGTGACCACACTGGTCTTAAAAAATGTGGCCAACGGTACCGCACCCATATTTTACTATTACGACGGCACCTACACGGGGGTAAACGATAATTTTATGGCACAGCCGGTTGGCGTTACGCAGGTAAAATACGTACGCATTAGCATTAATATTTATAATAAAGCGGGTGTAGCCAACACCAACACGTACACCGTGGTTTCGGGCGCGTCTTTAAGAAGCTTAAAAGCCAACCTCGGAAATTAATAAGTTAGGGTTACTAAAAAGTGGCAAGTCACATGGATCAAACATACCTTAAACCAAAACAGTCGGGCGGTATACTTATTTATGCCGTAGTCATAATTTTTGTCATTAGCCTGGTGCTCGTGGCCGTTTTAGGCAATGCTGCCATGCAAATGCGCGTACTGAGGGGGACGGTAAACCGCGAACAGGCATTCCAAATAGCCGAAGCGGGAGTAAATTATTACCAATGGCGCTTGGCCCATTTTCCTACCGACTATGCCGACGGGACGGGACAAAACTGCAACCCTTGCGGCCCGTACGTAAAAAATTATATAGACAAAGATACTAATATCAAAGTCGGGGAATATAGCCTAACCATTACCCCGCCTCAGGTGGGTTCGACCATAGTGACCATCCAGTCTACGGGTTACACCATGGATAACCCCAACCAAAAACGCATAGTAACAGTGAGGTATGGCATTCCCAGTTTGGCAAAGTATGCTTTCTTAACCAATACCGACGTGTGGATAGGGGACACCGAAACTGTAAGTGGTGAAATGCATGCCAACGGCGGCATACGCTTTGACGGCGTGGGTAATGCGCCCATAAAATCGGCTAAACAAACCTATACGTGCCAAACGTATCATGGCTGCGGCCCTACTACCAAGCCGGGGATATGGGGAAGCGCGCCTGCCAGTACGCAGGCTTTGTGGCAATTTCCGGTACCCAATGTGGATTTTTCAACCATGACGGCAAATTTTGCCACATTAAAAAGTTCTGCTCAAACCTCCGGTTTTTATTTGCCGCCTTCCAATGCCCAAGGGTATTCCATTGTTTTTAACAGTTCGGGTACCGTAACAATTTACCGCGTTACCAGCGTTCGCGCCCACGCCAGTGGGTTTGACGTTAATGGCACAGCCCACAATGAAGACCTGGACTATAATAACCGGAACGTAATAGCGGGGTACAACAATGTTGCCTTGCCGAGCAATGGCATTATATATGCGGAAGACAGGGTGTGGGTAGAAGGAACAGTCAAGGGCCGTGCGCTAGTAGCTGCCGCAAAATTGCCCTATAATGTTAACACCGCGCCCAGCATAGTTATTCCCAATAATTTGGTATATGCAGCCAAAGACGGCACAAACAGTTTGGGGTTATTGGCCCAAAAAGACGTGCTTATTTCATATTTTTCGCCAAATAACCTAGAGGTAAATGCGGCTATGGTTGCCCAAAACGGCAGCATCCAACATTTTAATTGGTCAGGACTGACCAAAGGCACCATAACTATATATGGGGCAATACTTTCTTATGGTACATGGACATGGAGCTGGGTAAACGGCAGCAACCAATGCACTTCCGGGTATTGTACGACTGTTACTACTTATGACCCAAACTTGTTGTACGCGCCGCCGCCTAGCTTTCCTTTGACTACCGACGGTTATCAGCAAATAAGCTGGACAAGTAATTAATTGTATATGAATGTAAAAAAATACGTGTTTATGGGAATTTTGCTTGCCGTTTTTATAGTACCCCAGGCAGCAGGCGCAGCCCTTCGGGTGGAAGGCGAGGTGCCGGAAGTGGCCCCGTTGCAGCCCGCTCCGGAAGGGGAGTTTCCCAACTATGAACGCAGTATAAATTCCGAGTCGCAACCCCCGTTGCCCGGGTCGGACAACTTTAATGAGCCCGAACGCGAAACGGCAAGCACTGCTCCCGTAGGCAACACCGCTGCTGGCAGCCCGAGCGTACCAGGCCGTGCGGCCCCGTGGTGGCCCGCTGCCATTTTGTTATTGGCAATTGCAGCAGTTGTGGGCGTGGTGTATTTTAGGAAGCCGCATGACTAATTTTTTAAACCCGTTCTCCACAGCCAAATGCGAATACTGCGGCAACAACCCGGTACCGCACTTTGTGACGTGGTATTTTGAATCGTTGAACGTATTATTTACGCCCTTACGGGGTTTTTTGTTGCATAATCCGTTGAGCCGTTTTTTTAAAACGGGCAGCGGCGCGTTTTGGCTTGCGGTTATTAAAGTTTTGGCTTTGGTTAAACTAGTTTCTTATAATGCCGACGAACAGGCTTGCAAAGTGCCAAGGGCTAAAGTGTTGTGGCAGGAAGCCAACCGGCGCGGTTTTCGCATGCGGGAGCTGCGACTGTTTGGCAAGGGCATAGACGCCTATAGGGTAGATATGCCCAGCGGCAAGCAATTTCTCTTTAGCGGTTTGCCCCGTCCGAACAATTACGACGACAGCATTTTGGAAATAATGGACGACAAGGCGCTTTTAAAGCAGCGTTTGGCCAGCAAGGGTTTGCCCGTGCCCAAAGGCGGCGCGGTGTGGAATTGGTTCCAGGCCAAGCGGCTGTTTAAAACATTGGCCCGCCCGGTTATAGTTAAGCCCCGGCTCGGCAGCCGCGGCCGACACAGCACCACGTATGTGCATACCGAAGCCGAACTGCATAAGGCTTTTCGGGTAGCCAAACAATTGTGCTTTTGGGTAGTGGTGGAAGAAATGCTCGAAGGTCCGGTATATAGGGCAACGGCCATAAACTACCGTTTAGGCGGCGTATTACGCGGCGACCCGCCC
>CAYOXN010000031.1:801-2540 GCA_964407965.1 uncultured Candidatus Saccharibacteria bacterium | reverse complement strand
AATAATGCCCCTCATAGTGGCGTAAAAAATATTGTACTGGACACCCATGCCGAAAAGTTTTTAGCCCGGCAAGGACTAAACAGGGGAACGGTATTGGAAAAAGGCAAAGTGGCAACCCTTACCGAAAAAATAGGCGTAAATTACGGGGGCTCTTCGAGTGAAGATTATGAAATATGCCACCCGGAAAACAAAGCCATGTTTGAAAAGGCCGCCCAGGTATTAGGCGATCCCATTGTCGGTTTTGATTTTATAATTCCTGACATAACGCGCCCCTATACCCAGCAGCGGTGCGGATTTTTGGAAGCCAACAGTTTGCCGTTCATAAATTTGCACCATGACCCGCTGCTCGGCACGCCGCGCAACGTAGCCTGCATGGTCTGGGACATGATGAATCTTCCTATACAAAACTTTGATACTACGTAGTATCAAAGTTTTGTATAGGAAAGGGCGGGTGGTATACTACTTATATATGCAGAGGGGAGGTGAGGGTATGGCAAAATATTCAAACATATCAAAAATACAAAAAGAAGGGCAAGCCGACTTGTTTATTTTGCTCGTTAACGCGCTAGCCAACATAACTACAACCAATGCGGCAAAATTGCTCCGGGACCTTTTGTCGGACCAGGAAGCTACGCTTATTGCCAGGCGGCTGAAAATAGCCTTGCTGCTTGATGAGGGGTTAACCTACCTGCAAATAAGAAAAATAATTCCGGTAAGCGACAGCACGATATCAAAAATCCAAATGTGGTTAAAAACGTATGGCGACGGGTTCCGTACGGTTCTGCCAAAATTGAAAAACAAGGAACGTGCCGAAAAACCCGAAAGTTCAGAAAGTACTTGGCGGCGGCACAAAAAGCGGTATGCCATGTACTATTGGCCGGAGCTGATATTAAAGGAGATTGTTAAAAGTGCCAACAAGCGTGAAAAAAAGCGGCTGCTGGATATTTTGAGTCAGTTAAAGGAAAAAACAGAATTGACCAAAGAACTCAATGCCATTTTAAGACAAAACTCTTATACTACGTAGTATCAAAGAAATGTCAGAAATAAAGGTAATAAAAAATTTTGAACAGCTCGCCACAACCCCAGTGCGCAGGCATGCCTTGCACATAGCCGAAGCGGGTTACGAGGCTATCCAAACCTCCCTAGCCGTACGCCGGAGTGTGACTTACGACGCGGCTAACCAGCGGCTTTTGGTACTGGGTAAGGAATTCGGGCTTGCCGCTTACAAACGCATTATCTGCGTGGGTTTTGGGAAGGCTGCCTTGGAAGGGGTAGGTGCATTGCAGTCAATATTGTCAGACCGAATAACGTGCGGGTATATTATAGATTTAAAAGACGGCAGTTTGGGTAACATTACGTGCAAGGTCGGGACGCACCCGTACCCTACGCTGGTTAATGTCCAAGCCACAAAAGAGCTTGTGGCCATGCTCGAAGCGGCCACGGAAGAAGATTTGGTTTTGTGCGTGGTTTCGGGCGGGGGCAGCGCCTTGTTGTGTTACCCGCATGATTTGTCTTGCGAAGCCGAAACTTCGGTTATTGCCGCATTAACGGTTAAGGGCGCGAGCATCCAAGAGCTTAATACGGTCCGAAAGCATATTAGCGAAGTCAAAGGCGGGCATTTGGCTAAAATTATTTATCCCGCCACATGCATAAGCCTCATTTTTTCCGATGTCCCGGGCGATGACTTGTCCATGGTAGCCTCGGGCCCAACAGTGAAGGATACGTCGACAAATAAGGAT
>CAYOXN010000031.1:0-791 GCA_964407965.1 uncultured Candidatus Saccharibacteria bacterium | reverse complement strand
CGGAAATTTTACACAAGTATGACGTTTTGGAAGTGTGCCAAATGCCCGCATGCAAACTGCTCGAAACCCCCAAAGAAGATAAATATTTTGAAAAAGTCCATAACGTCTTGCTGGTATCCGCACATACCGCGCTGGAAGCCATGCGCGACAAGGCTGTGGGCTTAGGTTATTCCGTGCAGGTGTTTAGTGAAGCTTACCAGGGCATAGCCCGGGAATTGGGTGTGGAAATAATCCGTCGCGTCCGGAGAGGTGAATGTTTGTTAGGCATAGGCGAAAGTACGGTTAAAATAACCGGCAAAGGCACCGGGGGTAGGAACCAGGAATTAGCCCTCTCCACGTATGCGGACATGCCTGAAAATACCGTATTAGTCGCCGTCGCAAGCGACGGCCATGACAACACCGAAGCTGCTGGAGCCTTGGCAGATGCCCATACGTTTAGCAAGGCCAAGGGCCTCGGTATAAACCCCGAAGAGTATTTGCAGAACAACGACAGTTTTACGTTCTTCCAAAAAGTAGGGGACTATTTGGATACAGGGCTGACCGGAGCCAACGTTGCGGATTTTTTTGTGGCAGTAAGGGAATAGCGTTTAGCACTCTACTAAATTAGGTTCTAGGTATTAGGAAAAACTAAATAAGTGAACAGTGGCCAGTGACCAGTGGGCAGTAGATTGCAGCCCTTCTTGATTCTTGATTCATGATTCTTGATTCTTTGTGTGTGTGAAGGATCAAGGATAATCCTGCCCGCGGTTCGACTGAGCTCACCGTCGAAGTCCATTGGCTTCGCCTTCAGG
>CAYOXN010000030.1:8275-11172 GCA_964407965.1 uncultured Candidatus Saccharibacteria bacterium | reverse complement strand
TAGCTTCTTCCACTGGCACCTCGTTATTTATGGTAGACCGTGCCGGCAATGTCGGCATAGGCACCAGTACGCCCAGGGCAGGTTTACATATTGGCAGCAATGCCAATGGAAAAAGTGTCATTGTGGCCAGCGGGTGGTTGTGCGTAGACGACAACGACTCCTGTACGGGGGCAACAGCATCCGGAACCGTGTATGCGGTAAATGCGTACACTACCGGTGCGGACGTGGCGGAAAATTATCCCACACTCGACATGTATTTGGAAGCGGGCGATGTTGTTTCCGCCAGTAAAAACGTTCCTTCGTTTGTAGAAAAAAATTCGGTTAGTAATGGCGTATTGGGGGTTATTTCCACCAAACCCGGCGTACTCCTAAACGGTTATAAACCTGAACTGAACCCGACAAATAGCGAGCAGGCAAGTGCGCTAAGTTCGGCAACTACCGTGCCAGTGGCTCTGGCCGGACGGGTGCCCGTAAAAGTCACTAACGAAAACGGCAACATACAAGCCGGCGACTTCCTTACCGCATCCAAACAGTTTCCAGGCTACGCCATGAAGGCCACGCAGCCAGGCCAGGTGTTTGGAAGGGCTTTGGAAAGTTTTTCTTCCTCAGTTATAAATGACCAGTCAAAAATTTTAGTGTTTATCCAGTTTACGTATTACCAGCCTTCGGTTGTGGAATTGTTGCAAGGCACTAAAGAAGGCTTGAGTGAAACGGACCAAGCCTGGCTTTCCGGCATTGCCCAAACCCAAGCCTCGGTATTCGGGTCCTTGGCCGTACTGGACTCTGTGCACATACAAAAAGACCTGCATGTTAAGGGAGTGGTTTACGCCGCAGAAATCCGTACCGATACGCTGACAACCAAGAAATTGTGTTTGGATGACGTTTGCGTAACCAAAGACCAGCTTAAAAAATTGCTCGATATTATAAACGAACCGCCTGCCAGTGCCGGCAACACCGGTACCGGCAACCCGGAAAATACAGAACCTCCGGTGAGCGCGGAAGAAAATGACGAAGAACCGGCCCCGGCAGCGCAAGAGCCTGCGCCGTTGGAAACCAACGAGGTAAGCCAAGACCAGCCGGAGCCTGAACAACCGGCGCCAGAGCCCAGCGTGCCCGAGCCACAACCTGACCCTGAACCCGAAGCCCAAGCTGTCCCGGAACCAGTGGACAACACGGTCAATTAAGCCAAAAACGCCCATAGAGTGTGTGGGCGTTTTTTTATTTGCTATAATATAGGTAACCTAAAAAACATGAACAAAATATCCAGAATTGTTATAGCACTTTTTATACTCGTTGGCTGTATTGTGGCATTGAACAGTTGGCCCGCTAAAACCCCCACGCCCGTTGCTAAGCCTCCCGCCCCCATGCCTCAACCCCAAGCCACAACCACGGCAGACAGTACAGGCCAAGTGGAAGGGGCGAGCGTGAGCGAGAGCGGGGTGTATAGCCACAAGAACCCGCGTTTTGAATTCCAAGTGCCCGAAGGGCATGAGCTTACCCGCATGGTAGACGGCGAAAGCGGCGAAGCGCTTATTATCCAATCCGCTTCCGGCACAACCGCACAAATTTTTATAAGTCCCCATGTGGCAACCGCCACGTTAACTCCGGAACAGCTTTCGGTAGAACAGCCGGAATTGGAAATGCTAAATACGAAACCGTATTCGGTAGGCGGCGTTTCGGGGGTGTATTTTGAAAACCATATTGAACAGGGGTGGAATATCCTGAACGTGTGGTTCAGCAAAGAAAATTATTTGTTCCAAGCCACCGCGTATTTGGACGACAAGCAGCAGCTGGAAGCCGTGTTGGGCAGCTGGAAATGGCTGTCCGAGTAAGAACCTATACGGACTATCATTTTTATATAGGTTCTAATATAAAACCAATGAAAACAAAAAAACACATTGTCATAGCCGGAGCGGGTTTTGGCGGCCTTAATGCGGCCAAGCAGCTGCATGCCAGGCTGGGCAAAGCGGTAGAGATAACGCTTATAGACTCATACGACGCCCACCTGTTTACCCCCAACGTTTGTGAGGTGGCCACCGCCGACGAAGAACTGGCCACAGTGCCCGAACTGCGAGAATATATTCGCGTGCCAGTTAGCCGCATGGTGCGCGGCACCAATATCCGGTTCGTGCAAGGCAAAATAACTTCGGTGGACCAGGCAGCCAAACAGATCAGTGTGGGGAATAAACATGTGCCTTACGATGAACTGGTGTTGGCTTTGGGTTCGGTGAGTGATTTTTTCGGTATTCCGGGCGCTGAAACATACAGTATACCGCTTAAGACTTTGCAGGACGCGCTTAAAATTCGCAACAGCATAGAGTTTGCCTTGCAGCTGCACAGGCAAGATGCCATAAAAAAAACCGTGCGTATTGTCGTGGCAGGGGGAGGGTATACCGGTGTGGAGTTTATTGCGGAACTGGCCCGGGTTTTGCCGTTTTTGGCTTGGAAAAATTCCATTCCCCGGGAAAAAATCCAGTTAGAAATTGTGGAAGCCCAAAATTGCCTTATCCCGAATTTTAGCGACCGCCTTAGCCGGGATGTGGGTGAGCGGCTTGCACAGCTCGGGGTTACCGTACGGTTTAACAGCAAGATTTGTTCGGTAAACGAACACTATATAGATTTTGATTCCGGTGAACGGGAAACGTACGATGTGCTAGTGTGGGCTACGGGAGTGCGCGCCCGGGAGGTTGCCTTTACCCGGGCTATGCCCCAAGACAACCATGGGCGTATTTTGGTCAATGAATTTTTAACGACCCAAGGCAATGAACATATATTTGCATTAGGCGATTTGGCATTGGTTAAAGGGGAACTGGGCAAGGCGGTGCCGTGTTCGGCCCAGGACGCCTGGCGGCAAGGCCAGTATGTCGCGTATGCTCTTGAATGCCTGTTTTATAACA
>CAYOXN010000030.1:0-8265 GCA_964407965.1 uncultured Candidatus Saccharibacteria bacterium | reverse complement strand
CGTCAGGTACAAGCCCCTATGGGCGACAATGGCCCATTTTACGCCCACGGCTTTATTGTCAGCATGGGCGGCAAATGGGCCATTGTCGCCCATAGGGGCTTGTACCTGACGGGCTTTGTCGGGTATATGGTAGACATGTTTGCGCATTTTCGGTATTACCGCAGCATATTGGGGACTGTGGCCGCATTAAAACAAGTCTGGGGCCAGTTTAGGGTATTTGGTAAAAATGACATGTAATATGGGAACAACTGCCATTATTTTTGATTTTGACGGTACCTTAGCGGACTCCTTGCCTGCCTGGATAACCTTAATAAACCGGTATGCCCATGAGTACGGCTTTCGGGAAATTTTACCCCAGGACTACGCAAAATACCGCAATGAAAGTTCTTTGCACATAGCCGAAGACTTAGGCGTGCCTTTGCTTAAATTGCCGGTAATTGCGCTTAAGCTAAAAAAAGCTTTTGCCGCAGAAATCCCCAAGCTTTCTTTGCACGCAGGCATGGGCGAAGTAATAAAACAACTAAGCACCCACTGCCAGTTGGGAATAGTCAGTTCAAATTCCAAAGAAAATATTGAAATATTTTTACAAAAAAATGGGGTTAGTAAATATTTCGCGTTTGTAGACAGTGAAAACACAATTTTTGGCAAAGGCAAAGCGCTTAAAAAGGTGTTAAAACACCACGGCATTGACCCGGGAACATGCTGGTATGTAGGCGACGAAACCAGGGACGTGGATGCCGCGCGGGAAGCGGGTGTGTATAGTGCTGCCGTCACCTGGGGCATACACAGCAGGCAGGTGTTGGAAAAAATGTTGCCTACAGCGGTTATAGATAAACCGGAAGAATTGAGTATCTCCATTTTCAACAAAACCAGAGAAGGGCATCTTCTCTGAGAAGATGCCCTTCTCTGGTTGGAGTAATCTTATGAAAAATCGGGATTACAAAGAATTTGCAGCCAATCAGTTTTACCATATTTACAACCGAGGCCAGGGAAAAGGCGATATCTTTCTGGACAATGCGGATAGAAAATTTTTCTTGCTCCGCTTAAAAGAAAACCTTTGGCCGGAGCAGGCAACCATAACCCCAAGCCCCGGTGGTTATGTACGGCAGTTGCTGCCCAGCAAGAGTTTTTGTTTACATTGCTATTGTTTAATGCCTAACCATTTTCATTTTTTGTTGGAACAGACATCAAACTTGCCCATTAGTAAATTATTAGCTAAAGTTTGTACCAGCTATTCCAAATATTTTAACAAAAAATATGACCGCGTTGGCCATGTTTTTCAGGACCAATTTAAGGCCGTGTTAATAGACAATGACATTTATTTAACATGGTTAAGTGCTTATATTCATCAAAATCCAAAAGTAGCAGGTTTAGTAAACAATTTGGAAGAATACCAATGGAGCAGTTACTTGGACTATATTGGCAAAAGGTCAGGTAAATTGTGCAAAAAGGACTTAATATTAGGAATGGTAGGAGGTCAGGAAAAATACAAACAATTCGTTGTCAATTCTTTCGAAACAATCAAAACAAGAAAAGACATCCAAAAGTTGTTGTTAGATGAAAACTAGAAGGGCATCCTGTCGCGGCGGGATGCCCTTCTAGTTTATTCGTCGGTTTTCTTTTTTTTAGGAAAAGGTTTTCTTGGCTTTGGAGGATTGGCTTTCCAGTTTTGGTAGGCTTCGTCCAACTGCTGTTGGTTTTCCGGTTTTGTATTCATAACAAATGTACAGTCGGGGTAACGCGTACAGCCATAAAACGGTTTGCCTCGGCCGCGTGATTTTTTTTCGGCAACGGCACCCGGGTTGTCCTTGCGGTCACTGCCCAAACAAGCCGGACAGGTAAAGCCAGTTTTATTCCAAATTTTGGATATGCCTTTGCATTTCGGGTAATTTCTACAGCCAAGGAAGAACCCAAACCGGCCGCGCTTGACATCCATGGGGCCTTTGCAGAGGGGGCAGCGTTCGTCTTTGGTCTTTTCTTCCAGCTCTTTTATTTTTGCCGCTTCTTCAGGCATAGGTTGGGTGATTTTGCTCTCGGGGTCGGGACAAGCGAGGAACTTTCCCATGCGACCGTATTTTATGAGCATCATTTTACCGCAATGCGGGCAGGGGGTACTGGAAAGTTCCTGCTGCTTTTCCACGGTAGCCTCTTTTTCCTTCAAATGTTGCTTAAACGGGAAATAAAACTCTTTCATTACCTCCACCCATTTAAGTTTGCCCTCGGCTATGTCGTCGAGCTCTTCTTCCACATGGGATGTAAAGTTTATGTCCACAATTTCAGGGAAGTGTTCCACCAATAAGTCATTGACTAAAATGCCTTCTTCGGTCGGGTGGTATTTTTTATCTATTTTTTCCACATACCCACGGTCCTGGATAGTGGAAAGGGTGGGGGCGTACGTGGAAGGGCGGCCCACGCCGTGGGCTTCCAAAGCCTTAATGAGCGTGGCGTCGCTGTAGCGCGCCGGAGGTTCGGTGAAGTGTTGTAAGGGCTTTAATTCATGCAGCTTTAACGTTTCTTCCTTGGCCAATTCCGGGAGGGCGCCTTCTATTTCGTCTTCGGCTTTTTCGTCCGTCCCCTCGGTGTAGGCGCGGATAAACCCGTCGAATTTTACCACCTGGCCGTGGGCGCGGAAGGTATAATTATCTTTTATCCCTGATCCTTTATCATTTACCAAAGTAGCGGCAATATCTACTGCCGTTTGTTCCAAAACAGCAGGCTGCATTTGGCAGGCAATAGTGCGTTTCCAAATAAGGTCATAAATTTTTTGTTGGCCCTTGTCCAGGTATTGGGCTATGGCGGAAGGGTGGCGGGTTACGTCGGTTGGGCGAATGGCTTCGTGGGCTTCCTGGGCGCCTTTGCTTTTGTTGGTGTAGTGCCGCGGGGTTTCCAAAGCATACTCTTTGCCAAACTCCTTGAGGATCATGGTGCCTATGGCGTCCAGCGCGGACTTGGCCAAATTTAAGCTGTCGGTACGCATATAGGTAATTAAACCCTGGTGGCCTTCTTCCCCTATGTTAATGCCTTCGTACAACTGTTGGGCAATAACCATAGTCTGTTTGGCGGACATGCCGAATTTCCTGGCAGCTTCCTGCTGCAAGGTAGAGGTCGTAAACGGCGCAGCCGGGTTCCTCTTTACCTCTTTCGTGGTAATATCCTGCACGGCATAAGTTGCCCCGGTAAGGTCGCTGACTATTTTTTGGGCTTCGGCCTGGGTTTTAATATCCATTTTGCCTACGGCTTTTCCATCAATTGAATGCAGTTTAGCAATAAAAGTGCGGGTATCATTTTGTAGGGGCTGGCCTTGGCCGCCCGTGGTTTTCATTTGCGATGGTGATTGCGGGCGCCTAAAGGCAGCCCCTACATCCATTTTTGACAGCTGTGCCTCAATGCTCCAATATTCTTCTTGTTTGAACTGTTCTATTTCGCGTTCGCGTTCCACCACGAGCCGCACCGCTACCGACTGTACGCGTCCGGCCGAAAGCCCATAACGGATTTTGCGCCACAAAAATGGGGAAAGTTCATAACCTACTAACCGGTCCAATACGCGGCGTGCCTGTTGGGCATCCACGAGGTTCAGGTCTATGGTCCGAGGGTTTTTGAGGGCTTCTTCTATTGCCGTTTTGGTAATTTCATGGAAGACAATCCTTTTTATGCGGCTGTCTTCCTTGCCTTTGGCTATTTCAGCTTCATCGCCCAAGTCCAAAGCCTGGACCAAATGCCAAGAAATGGCCTCGCCTTCGCGGTCTTCATCAGTCGCCAATATAATAGAAGGGGCGCTTTTGGCGTCCTTTTTAAGTTCTGCAATAATGTCCTTGGCTTTTGGGGAAATAATATACATCGGCGTAAAGTCATGCTCTACGTCTATGGAGAGCTTACTTTTAGGTAAATCCCGTACATGTCCCATGCTTGCCTTGACCACATAGCCTGAACCTAAAAATTTTTGTATAGTCCGGGATTTTGTAGGACTTTCTACTATAATGAGGGGCTTGGACATGGATAGTATTAAGAAGTATGAATTAAGAATTATGAATAAAATGCAAATACAAAAGTGAGTTTAACCATAAAAAAAATAATTGTCAAATTTGGTCTACAGAAATTTTTTCTGCACTACTGAAAACTACAGAAAATTGGGAGGGTACCATGGAGGTTATTTCACCGTATAAAATGCCCTGATATATAGGTTTACCACAGCCTTGATCTTTTAATTTAGGGGTAGTATCCTAAACGGGTAATAAACCCATTTAGGAAAGTAAGGAGGTGAAATGCAATGGGCAAAACACATCGCAGCATGCTCTGGCTAGTGGCCGGTGTGATATTAAGTGGTTATGCTTGCGCGCTGGCGTACGCTTATTGGGTAGTGTATGTCCAGAAGACTACGGATCCAATACAGCGTTGGGCCGCCTCGAGTCTGCTAGGGGAGTCCGTGTTTATCCTTTTAACACTGGGAGGGTTTGTGCTTTTGTCGCTGGCTTGGAATTTTTTCAAGCAAAAGTATCTACCCAAACCCGGACATTAACGTCAAAGGTGCAGGCGGTGCGAGTGACAACGTGCCGCCTGTTTTTTTATTTTAATATAGTTTCTGTTTCGCCAATTTTTTCTAGGATTTTTTTGGCTTCTTCGGGGGTTGCTGGCCGGGGAGTGGAGTAGTTTTCTATAATTACGGGAATAAGTTCAATTTGTTTAATGTGGGCGGATAATTTGGGGCCTTGCAAATCATCAATGCCTGCCGCGCCTGGTGCCGCGGCATTTTTCACATTGTTTTTTGAAATTTGGATTTTTAACGTCAGGCCTTCTTTGGTGTCTTGGCTCCATTCTTGGTCAAAAATAAAATTGCCTAATGAGTAGAAAATGTATTTGGGGTTGGGACATTGCAACCTCATCTGCCCTTCGGGAATTCTCTCTTCGTTAGGAGAAGAAGGGAATTTGGGACAATACCGCTCTATTGTTTGCACCCAATGGGGATGGGCGCCAATTACCATGTCGGCCCCGGCATCCAGTGCTGCGTGGGCAAAAGCGGTTTGGGCGGAGTTGGGCTTTCTGGTATATTCCGTACCCGCATGCATGGTGGCAACAATAAAGTCGCAACTAGCTTTAAGGTTTAAGATTGAGGATTTAAGTTTCTCAGTATCTTCTATTCTGGCTACATAGTCGTTCGTGGTTTTGCCATTGTCGTTTATGGAAGCATACGAAGCGCCTATAAAACAAATTTTTATGCCGTTGGCTTCTACGGTTTTTGGTTGCCACGCTTCCTGCAATGTTTTTCCTGTCCCCGTATAAGCAATATCCAAGCCAGTTAAATAATCCATGGTATGGAATAATCCGGCGGTCCCTTGGTCAAGGGCATGGTTGTTGGCTAGGTTAACTATTTGGAAATTATACGTTTTGAGCATGGCTGCATAACCCTGGGGAGCGTTAAACACCATGGACCCAGATTTGTTATACGTGCTTTTCCCCGAGACGGGGGATTCCAAATTGGCAAAGTTAAAATTGGTGGAGTTTAAAATTTCTTTCATGCGGCTAAACGGCAGGTGCGGGTCGTTGGCTTTGGCAATGGCATCGGCCACGCTTCTCGAGAGCATAATGTCGCCGGCGGCAAAAAAAGTGGCCGTGGTTTCGGCCTTTTGCTGGGCTTGGATTTCTTTGGATTGTTGGTAGTAAGCTTTAATGTCTTTTTCCGCCGGCGCGGTGCCTACAGATTTTCCCGGGTACCCGGAGTAGGGATCTTGCCGGCTTTGCAGAATTCCAAAAGCCACCGCTAGGGCAAAAATTATTCCAACTATATAAACCCAGTATTTTTTTAAAAGAGACGTGTACATATAGGTAGTATACTATAAATATTATAGAATCTAGAATTATGAATCAAGAATCAAGAAGGGCTGCAATCCTTGATCCTTGATCTTTTATCCTTAACCATTAACACCAATTTCTAATTCCTAATCAAAACCCAATGACTAAATACCTAATTACCGACTTCTGAATTTTGCAGTTACTGTCCACTGTTCACTTTCCACTGATCACTAGTTTAGTTTTTCCTAAAACCTAACACCTAATACCTAAAACCTAATTTAGTAGAGGGCTAAATGCTACCTAGCCAACATATATTGTTGTCCGCCGACGTTGCGGATTTTGCCTTTCATTTCCAAATAGGTTAAGGCGGACATGACGTCGCCTGCGGCAAGTTTGGAAAGTTGGATAAGTACATCCACAGACTGGGGCTCGCGCGTGAGCAGGGTTAAGAGGGTGTTTTCGGCCGGCGAACCTCCTGCAAGCGTTGGTGTTTCGGCCAAAAAGTTATGCGGCTCAAGGTTTAATTCTTCAAATAAATCTTCCGGTTCGGTTAAGGGCCGCGCGCCCATTTTTATTAAATTGTTCGGGCCTTGGCTGGTAGGCGAATAAATAGGGCCGGGCACGGCAAAAACTATCCGGTTTTGTTCCAATGCGTATTGCGCGGTTATGAGGCTGCCGCTTTTGGTGTCGCATTCAACCACTACCGTGGCTGCAGACATGCCGGAAATTATCCTGTTGCGGGCCACAAAATGGTAGTTGAGCGAAGCGGTGCCAGGCGGATATTCGGAAACCAAAGCCCCGCCGGTTTTTATTATTTGTTCCGCCAGCCAGGCGTGCTCTTTCGGGTAAATGGATTTATCGTCTACGCCGCCCGCTACTACGGCTATGGTAGGGGCTTGCTTGTCTACCGCCAATTGGTGCACTGCGGAATCTACACCGTAAGCCAATCCCGAAATAACCACCGCGCCGGCTTCTATTATGGGCCCGATTAAGAACGGAATGGCATTACGCCCATACCCGGTAATTTTCCTGGTGCCTACTACGGCCACACACAAGTCGTCCGGATGCGGCATAGTCCCACGCACATACAGCAACCGAGGCCGATTGCTAATTTCCTTGAGGAGCGGGGGATACTGCCCGGATTGTTCGGAAAGTAATTGTATGCCGGCTTCGGCAAGTTTTTGCCGTTCGGCGGCTATGTCCAAAGACCGCAAGTGGGTAACTATTTTTTCTGCCAGCTCGGGTTCTATGCCTAATGCCATAAATGCTGAAGCTGGGCTGTCAAAACCCGGGGGCGTATCGCCGGACATGCTCTCGGCGAGTATGCCTAAACGCTTAAGCCCCAAACCAGGCAGGGTATTGAGGCAATGGAGAAATAGTTCAGGGGGGTAACTCATACTATATATAGTATACAGGGGTTGAAAATGCGAGTTTTGGGCTTTAAATCAACCAAAAAGGCTCTTGACAAAACCCCTAAAAAGGTATATAATAAATTACTGGAAAATTGGTTAGGCCAAAAATTCCAGTTGTACCCAGTATCCTATTTGCAAGTAGCGAAAGCAGGTGTCATCCCTCCTACCACTTGCTACTAGCAACAAGTAAAGGCATGCAGGCGTCTGTCTGCGGCCTTTCACTTGCAAGTAGGGTATTGGGTATTTTTAACCCCGCTCTTTGAATTAAAGGGCGGGGTTTATGTATGCGGAAAGGAATTGTTCGACTTGGGTTTTTACTGCCGGTAATATTTCATTTTGCATTTTTGCAAGTTCTTCGTCGGAGAACGGTTGGAGGACAAAGGCATCGGTGGGCAAGTCTTGCCGGTTGCCGCGGGTTTCCACGCCTATGCGGATACGCTGGAAATTTTGCGTGCCCAAGTTTTCTATAATGCTCTTTACGCCATTGTGCCCTGCCGCGGACGAGTTGGCGGAAGCGCGTACCGTACCAAAGGGTAAGTCTACTTCGTCATGGATAACCAACAAGTCTTTTTCCAGGTCCATTTTGTAAAAGTTACAAATGACCTTCAACGCTTGACCGGAGTCGTTCATGTAGGTTTGGGGTTTTAAGAAAATGACTTTTTGGCCATTGGCATCCCAGGTATACAGCTCGGATTTAAAATCGTGCGAAGGTTTGGCGGTAATAAAGCGGTCGTCGTTCTGGAGCATGAAGTCGACGCTTAAAAAACCTGCGTTATGCCTGGTAAGTTTATATTTTTCGCCCGGGTTACCCAGGCCGACAATTAACTTCATAAAGTTAGGTGTTAAGACTCTACTAAATTAGCGTTTAGCGTTTAGTAAGTAGCGTTTAGCCCTCTACTAAATTAGGTTTTAGGTATTAGGTGTTAGGTTTTAGGAAAAAACTAAACTAGTGATCAGTGGACAGTGAACAGTGGACAGTAACTGCAAAATTCAGAAGTCAGTAATTAGGTATTAGTCATTGGGATTTGATTAGAAATTAGATATTAGGAATTAGAAATTGGTGTTA
>CAYOXN010000029.1:10904-11262 GCA_964407965.1 uncultured Candidatus Saccharibacteria bacterium | reverse complement strand
GCCCAATGTTTGTATAACGGCACTATTGTTTGGAACACGACTCACATAAACGACGCTTTGGTTACCGTTTCCGATCCGGACCAAAATTCCAACAACTACTACGACAATGACACGGTATTTGCCCGCGGTATTACCGGCAACCAAACGGTTGGCTGGATACAGCCGGAAAAGCCGTACCGCTTTGCCTTGTGGGAAGTAAACCCTTCCTCGGGCGGCGAAAACCATTCGTTTACTATTTATGGCGGCAGCAAAGAAAATGTTTTTGCCAAATTGCTTACCGAATCTTGGATCCCGGCCGGTGCCGCGTTAAACTGCGGTGCCCCGACCCCTAACCAGGAAAGTTTTGACTTGTCCGTAA
>CAYOXN010000029.1:0-10894 GCA_964407965.1 uncultured Candidatus Saccharibacteria bacterium | reverse complement strand
GGCCAAGGTGCGACCTTTACCGTGCAAAATGCCACATTCGGCCTTCGCAACAAAGCCATTATTTGGTCTTCTACTTTAAACGGCCAGTCTACCGGTGAAAATAACGGTTATTATGGCCAAGCTACTGACGGCAATGGCTATTGGAGCGCCCAAAGCCAAGCCTATACTTCCAGCATGATTGGTTCGTGGACCAAGACCGCCACTATAAATGGCATATCCCGCACTGTCAGTTTCCGCGTTAAAGATTGTTCCACCCCGCCGCCGACCCCGACGTACCAACCGTTAGTCTGTACTTTTACGGGCGGTGCTCGTGTCCCGTATTCTACCGTATACTTTACCGCCACTGGCGGCAAAGAACCGTATAACTGGACTGCCATAGGTTCAACCAAGACCTTAGGCAGCGGCCGCGACTTTGGCACTTCCTACTCAACTGCGGGTACGTATCAGGTAAAAGTTATAAGTGCCGATAACCAAGTAGCTTATTGTAATGTTACTATAGAAGCCCAAACCCCGACGCCCAACCCGTTAACTTGTATTGCTTCGGCAACTAACATCCAAGTGGGCCAGTCGGTAACCTTTACCGCCCAAGGCGGCGAAGGCACTATTTCCTGGAAATTGAACAACGCTGCCGTAGGCGGCAATTCCGCTACTTACACTTCTACCTTTAACCAAGCTGGCAATTATGTCGCTTCGGTTACCCGCGGCAGCCAAACTGCCAATTGTCCGGTAGTAGCCGTGCAGCAGCCTGTCCAGATTCCGACCTTGACTTGTGTGGCCTCCGCCACCCAAGTGCAGGTTGGCCAAAACGTTACCTTTACCGCCCAAGGCGGCGAAGGCACCTACTCGTGGAAAGTGAACGGTACGACCATTGGCAACAACGCCGCTTCTTACATTGCTGCGTTTTCCCAAGCCGGTACGTATAATGTTTCCGTAACCCGCGGCAGCCAAACGGCGAACTGTCCGGCTGTGGTGGTCATAAACCCCACTCCGGTATGTGTCGCGAACCTTAACGGCGTTATTTCCGCTTCGGCCATTACCGAAGTGTTCGGCGGCGGTTATACCACGAACATTTCCTGGTCATTCAATGGCAATAATGCGGTAAAAGTTACTTATGTAAACCCAGACAACGGCCAAGAAGTTGAATTTGTGGGCTCCACCACCCAAGGCGGCAGCAAACAGTTCTCCGGCTTTGCCGCCAACAAAGACTATGTCTTTAAGTTGTATGACCTGTCCAATTGCGGCGGCCTTATGTCTACGTTCGTCTTGCGCAAAACCGTAAATACGGTGTGTGTCCCGAACTCCAACTTTGCATTGAATGTTACCAATGTCGTTAAGTCCGGTTCTACCTACAGCGCTACTTTAAACTGGACTTCAACTGGCAGCCACCAAATTAAAATTGCCCAAAACACCACGGGTAACACCATTACCACTGGCGGCAATACCGGTTCCTTTACCGTTACCGGCTTAACCCCGGGTTCGGCATACAGCTTCTTTATGATAGACGCCGAGTGTAACACTACCTTGGCTACGGCTACCATTAACATTCCTCAGGAGACTACCCCGACTTCCGGCGGCAACTGCAACAACAGTACCAACTCCTGCAACAACAATAACAACACGACTACCGTAACCGGGAATAACAACAACACGGTTACCAACAACACGAACATTAACGGCAACAACAATACCGTTAACAACGTAAACACGTGCGTAAACAATTCGTGCAATAACTGGTACTACATTACCAACCAAGGCAATACCGTACCGGCTAACGAATACCGCCAGTTGTCTATTGTAAAGTCTGTCCGCAGTTTGAACGGTTCTTACCAAAATTCCGTAACCGTAAACGGTAATGACACGGTTGAATTCCAAATTACCGTAACCAATACCGGCAACCAGGTTATAAACAATGTCCGCGTTACCGACTCGTTGCCCAGTGGCTTGAGTTATGTTTCCGGCGATTTTCAGAACTATAACATTGGCAGCCTTATGGCCGGCCAGAGCCGCACCTTGACGTTCCAAGCCCGCGTTAACAATGTGGGTACGAACGGCATACAGAATATTGCCCGCGCCAGCGGCGACAATGCCAGCGAAGTCCAAGACGACGCGTGGGTATTCGTCACGCAGGTAGCCGGCGGCAACGTCAGCCTTAACTACAGCAAGAAAGCTTGGAACGACACGAAAAATGTGGACGCCCAAAGCACTCCGGCTGCACGCGAAGACTTTATTACCTATACGCTTTCGGTTACCAACTCCGGTAACACCCCGGCCAACAGCTTTGTCATAACCGATGACCTTTCCCAGGTCTTGCCGTATGCAGACATGGTAGACAACGGCGGCGGCCAAATTTCCGGCAATGTCATAACGTACCCTGCCGTAACCATTCCGGCCGGCAGTACGGTAACCAAGAGCTTTAAGGTCCGCGTTAAGTATTACTTGGCCCAAAACTTGAGCTATGTAATGACCAACACCTACGGCAATACCGTAACGGTGCGCATTAACACCCCGCAAGTTTTGGGCGCCTATGTGGCCCCTAAAACCGGTAGCGATGCGACAACCGCTGGCTTGTTTGCCATGACCTTAACCGGCTTGTTTGCCGCTTTCAAAAAGCGCGAAACCTTGCTTGGTTTGTTGCTCGGCCAATAATATAAAATTTAGAAAAACCGTCCCGATTTAACCGGGGCGGTTTTTTATATATAATTTGGATTATGGCTATATATTCTAGTGTGTCATTGCGAGCCTAAAAGGGCTTTGGCTTTTAGGCGATGCAATCTATCTAATAAAAGATTGCTTCCGTCGTCTGACTCCCTCGCAATGACACAAGGAGATTTGCATATATTTGTCTCCCTTCGGGAGATCTCTCGTCTTGTCCGCCGAAGCCTCGGCGGAGGTGGAAGGGATGATAGATTAGAAAATTTTTGACTGTATTTTTTTGTCATGATACTATGGTTATAGACGTCTTACATTACTATAAAACCAAAACAAAAACAGCTTATTTGGGCTGTGTTTTTTATTAGATTTAGTTTATATTCACGGATACACTGATAGCGCAGATGTCACTGAAAGCTAAATTACGAGAGTAGTTTTAAAGTTCATAAAGTAGGGTATAGGGTAAAGGGTTGAGGGTATAGTATGCAGAATGCTAAACCCTTCACGCTATACGCTTAACCCTAATCCTTGATTCTTGCTTCTTGATTCTTAATTCATGCCTTCTATGGACAATGCATATTTGGAAAATTTGATAGCCGAGGTTAAGCAGCGGGGCGGGGGAATTTTATTGAGCGTGCAGGAAAAGCCCGAGGCCGTAGTGCTGACTTTGGAAAAATACAATGAGCTGGTAAGCGAATCGGCCAGTAAGCAAATAAGCGAATCAGCGAATAAGCCTTTAAGCCAATCATCCATTCAAGAAACCAACCAATCAATAAATCATCCAATCAAACACACCGTGCTGGTTACCGGCGGGGCCGGGTATATTGGCGCGCATGTGGTGAGGCAGCTTTTAAAAGCCGGCGCTGGGGTAGTGGTGCTCGACAACCTTTCTACGGGCAGGCGCGAACATGTGCCCAACGAAGCCAAGTTTATAGAAGGCGAAGCGGGGGACATGAATTTGCTGCGCGACATTTTTGCAAATGAGCATATAGATTTTGTTATCCATATGGCAGCGAGCATAGAAGTGGGGGAATCGGTAGAAAAACCTGTCGAGTATTTGCAGAACAATGCCCTGAACACGGCTGTGCTGCTTAAAGCCATGGAAGAAGCCGGGGTAAAAAATATAATTTTCTCGTCCACTGCCGCCGTGTACGGCAAACAAGAGGCCATGCCCATTCCGGAAACTGCCCCGCTTGACCCCAATAACCCGTATGCGCATTCTAAATACATTGCTGAGCAGCTTATTGAATATTATTGTAAGTTTTCGGGCTTCCGTGCGGTAGTCTTCCGCTACTTCAACGCGTGCGGGACAGACTATGACGGCGTTATCCATTCCGCCCACGAAAGCCACCTTATTCCGAACGTGCTCAAAGTGGCCCGCGGCGAAAAAGCCCATTTGGAAGTATTTGGCAACGACTACGAAACCTTTGACGGTACGGGAGTGCGCGACTATGTCCATGTCTTAGACATTGCCAACGCCCACGTGAAAGCGTTAGGCAAAATTTCCGAACTAGACCCCTATACCGTCATTAACATAGGGACGGGCAAAGGTTTTAGCGTGGAGCAAATAGTTAATTGCGCCTCGGAAGTGTTAAACCGGATAATCCCCATGGAAATTTCTCCCCGCCGCCCGGGCGACGCACCCATAACCATTGCCGACAACACCCGCATGAAAACCGTGCTCGGATTTGCGTTGGAACATAGCGACTTGGAAACCATAATAAAAACCAGTTGGGGAGCTAAGGTTCCCGAGCGCGATGCCGAAGAGGTATAACCAGGGACATTTTTGGCTTGGCTAAGCGTCTATAGAAATATTGCTAATTATATAGGGCTCGTAAGACCTGTGCGGGCTATATTATTTTTTCAAATAGGCCAGTTTTTGCTATAATACCTACGTACAAGTTTAGTTCGTGAATTAAAATAAAATACCATGCAAAAATTATCCGTGGTTATCCCGGCTTATAACGAAGCTGAGCGGATTGTGGGAACACTCAAGTCAGTAAACGAGTTTTTGTCGCACCAACCGTACGACTCAGAAATAGTGGTAGTTAACGACGGCTCGCATGACAATACTTCCGAGGTTGTCTCGGCGCTGTCTGCGCAATTGCCGCGCATGCGTTTTATAGACAATAAGCATAACCAGGGAAAGGGCGGCGTGGTAAAACAAGGCATGCTTGCGGCTATGGGGGATGTCCGGGTCTTTATGGATGCCGACAATTCCACAAAAATAGACGAAATAACCAAATTCATTCCTTATTTTGACCAAGGTTTTGACATTGTTGTCGGTTCAAGGCGAATAAAAGGTTCAAATATAGCGGTCCACCAACCCTGGATACGTGACTTTTTGGGCGGGGTGTTCCGTTTTATTGTCCACACGCTTGTGCCCGTGGGGGTTACGGATACCCAATGCGGGTTTAAGGCTTTTACCGAACAGGCGACTATGAAAATTTTTCCCAAACAAACCATTTACCGCTGGGCATTTGACGTAGAAATTTTAGCTCTGGCACGCCGCGCCAAACTTAAAATCCAAGAAGTACCCATAACCTGGATAAACGACGACCAAAGCCATGTTAAATTTTCGGGCATGGTTAAAATGTTACTCGAAGTCCTGCAAACTCGCATAAACCTATGGACGGGAAAGTACTCAGATTAGTAGGTAGTAAGTAGGAAAGCATCCTTGATCTTTTATCCTTGATCCTTTACCTACAAAGAATCAAGAATCATGAATTAGTAGGTAGTAATTAGTGAGTAGGAGGTAGGTAATTATCTTTTATCCTTGAACCTTAAGACACACACACAAAGAATCAAGAATCATGAATTAAGAATCAAGAATACTGCAATCTACTGGCCACTGTCCACTGGCCACTGATCACTCGTTTAGTTTTTCCTAATACCTAAAACCTAACACCTAAAACCTAGTTTTTAGTTTCGATGTATAAAACCGTTAAAACAACACTTTTCATATGTGTCTTCGTTGCCCAGTTTGTGTCGGGGTTGTTTTTAAAAGTGCCTACGGTAAGTGCCAGTTCCGGCGGTTGGTATATTGTACAGTTATATAACAGTTCTGACGCTATATATCTTTCCGAGGTTGCGGATGTGGTAACCCATAAGTTTGCATTTTCCCAAAAGCCGCAATTTATAAACCTGTATTCCATACATTCAACTTTGCCGCTTAAGCAGTTGCAAGAGAGGCTTATGGGCCACACACGTACGGTTGAACCGGATACCGCAGTCCAAGCCGGCTCTATTGAAGTTTCGGCTTTGGCTACGGCCAACGACAAATCCGGCCGACATAGACAAGCAATGGGCGCTACCTAAGGCCGGTTTTTTGGAGGCCTGGGACAAAACCACGGGCAGTAATTCCAATATAGTAGCCATAGTCGATACCGGGGTAGACTTTACCCACGAAGATTTGCGGGCAGCATATGCAGTCCGGGGTTTTAATTTTGTTACCAGGCAGGGAATAGAACCGTATACCAATTCAGACGACAACGGCCACGGCACGCTCATAGCCGGCATATTGGGCGCAACGCCAAATAATAACCGTGGTATTGCCGGGACTAATTGGCAAGTCAGCATTATGCCGCTTAAAGCTTTGGACAGCCAAGGCAGGGGTAAGTCTTCGGATATAGCGGAAGCTATTGTTTGGGCAACCGACAATGGCGCGCAGATTATAAACTTGTCTTTAGGCGGCATTGGGTTTGGCCATGACTCAACGTTAGCCAATGCGGTGAGCTATGCGTTCAATAAAAACGTGCTTATGGTTGCCGCGGCCGGCAATGATTCGGCCGACAACGGCGTAAACTTGGATCTTAACCCCGTGTATCCAATTTGTGACGACAACCGGCTCAATATGGTTATTGGCGTAACGGCACTTGATGCCAACGACCGCAAGCCTTCGTTCGCCAATTTTGGTAAAAATTGCATAGACGTGGCTGCTCCGGGCAAGCGAATACTTTCAACCATAAACCACGATCCGGTTACGGGCAATACTTCTACCGACTCATATGCCTATGCTTCGGGGACAAGTTTGGCCGTACCGTTCGTGGCAGGCCAAGCTGCGCTAATCCGCAGCCTGTATCCGCTTGCGACCAACGAACAAATCCGTGACCGCATAATTGCCACTGCAGATCCGGTATATATGAACAATTTGACCGACTGCCAAAATGTTACGTGCAAAGGTTTAGTGGGCAGCGGTCGCATAAATGTACAGCGAAGTTTGGAAACGGAAATTCCGGTACAATATTTGAAGGAAGGGGAATTGGTAAAAAGCGACACGAGCCCATTGGTGTATGTCATTTCCGGCGGACAAAAGCGCATTATTTCCAGTTTCGTCATGAACCAGAGGTTTTTAAGCCAGCCCGTAAGGACCGTTAACCAAGCATTGCTCGATTCCAGCCCCACCGGCAGTTACGCCTTGCCCGAAGAAGGGACGCTGGTGAAACGCGACGGGGAAAATACCGTCTATATAATTTCGAGAGGGAAAAAATTGCCCATTACTTATTCTGTCTTTCTCCAGCGGGGTTTGCAATTTAGCCAGGTAAATACCGTAAGTTTTTCCGAGCTGGACAGTTGGCAAATTGGGAATTTTTATTCACCGGCGGAAGGCACGTTGCTGAGGACCGCCAAAAACAAAACGGTGTATTGGGTTGTCGATGAAGTACTACACCCCATAAATTATAATTTTTATGTAGATAAAGGACTCAATGTCTTTCCAGTCCTCTATGTCAGCGACGCCGACATTGCCGGCTACGCCAAAGGCGAGGCGTATATTAAATAATTAACCTAATTGACCTAATTTCCAATTGACCTAAAAGCCACAATTGCTTCTGCAGTAGTTTAGGTAAATTAGTTAATTGGAATAATTAGAAATTCAATACATGATTAAAACACAAAAACTTTTTGCAGTATTTTTACTTACTTTAACCGTCCTTATGCCGGTTGCTGCCTTAGCGCAGGTTGATGCGGGTTTTGACCCGGGCAAACTGATTGACGACAATGTTTTTAGCGACAAAGAAACTTTTGGCGGGCCGGAAGGCGTACAAAAATTTTTGGAAATTAAAGGCTCGGTATTGGCCAACACGAGCCCGGATTTTTTGGTTAAGCTTAAGGAACCGTCCAATGTGGAATTGAAAACGGGGCTCGAAGATCCTCGCCCGAACTTGGGGCGCTTACGCACCGCGGCGGAACTTATTTGGGACGCCTCGCGGCAAAGCGGCCTTAACCCCCAAGTCATTCTTGTTACCTTAAACAAAGAACAGAGCCTTGTAACCGGCCACCAAACTTCCAGCCCCGAAAAACTCCAACGGGCGCTCGATTTTGCCATGGGCTTTGATTGCCCCGACTCCAGCGGCTGCAGTACCAGCATGTTACCCGGATTTTATTTCCAACTATTTGGGAATTTTGATTCCGAAGGCAACCGGTATTTGGGCGCTACGAAAAGTTTAATGAAGTCTTTTAATACCGACGGCGGCCGCGGGCCTGCCATTGACCAACAAGGTTTTGTGCAGGGTACTACGGGCGCGGTACGTACGGCAAAAGTCGGTGACGTATTGGTATTTAACAACGATACCTCCTCGCCATTTGCCCCGCCACCCCAAAGCATAGTTACGCTGGCTAACCGCGCTACTACCGCCTTATACCGGTATACCCCGCATATTTTTAACGGCAACTATAACTTTTGGCGGTTTTTCAACGAATGGTTTAAGTACCCCAGCGGAACCATGCTTAAGCTTACCAACGGTTCGGAAACGTACATTATCCAAAACGGCAGCAAATTGCTCATACCCGCGTTTGTCGCTGCAGCCCGCGGCTTAAATGTTTCCTCGGCCATAACGGTTTCTCCCACCGAATTTTCCAACATTCCCACCGGGGAAATGCTCGGCCCTTCCGATAATACTATTGTAAAGGTTGACGGGGCAGGGCAGGCGTATGTATTTATAAACAACATTAAGCATCCGGCTTCGGAATTTGTCATAAAGCAGCGCGGGCTAAACTCTGCCCAAATACTTGCTGTTACCGCCCAGGAAGCAGGATTGTTTAAAGACGGTTCCATTTTAACGCCAACTGAAGGTACGGTCATTCGGGGAGAAAAAGACCCGGCAATATATTTGGTGGAAAACGGCATGTTAAAATTATTCTCCAGTTATACCTTTGCCCAAAGGAAGGTTACTGCAAAGCAAGTCATGCTCGTGCCTGACGAGGAAGTGGCTACGTATCCCAAACAAGGTTTTGTAGCACCGTTAGACGGTACGCTCATTAAGGCGGCAAACAATGGTACGGTATTTATTGTGGAAAAAGGCTTCAAGCGTCCGCTTTCGGCAGAATTGTTTAAGAACCGCGGACTGTCGTTTAAAAACGTCGCCACCCTCTCGGCAGACGAGGTTAACGGCTTAACCATAGGTGCGTTTGCCACACCCAAGGAAATAACTTGGCTTGCCAACAGCAAAACGGGCGAAATGTATTTGTACAAGGAAGGCGCACTGCACCAAATATCCAGCTTTGTAGCCAAACAGCGCCGCATAACTGCAGACTACAAATTTAGCCCCACGGAAATACAAGAATGGCAAATTGGCATGCCCTATCCGCCGCGCGACGGCACGGTTATAAAAGGGGACAAGCTAGCTACGGTGTATTATGTTAGCAAAGGCCAGTTAAGGCCCATGACAGCCAAAGCCTTTAAAGCCAGAAAATTGACTGCCAAGAGCATAACCACCCTGCCCCAATCCGAAGTTGACAACTACGCCAAAGGCGAAACCTTGGAAAAATAATGAAGATAAGTAAAGGCTCACACTACAGTGTGAGCCTTTTAAAATACTTGCTAGCTCCTGTTAGTGACCTTGGAAATATAACTCTGTACCCATATTTTACAGCCGTAAAATATGAATTTGGGGGTATCTGCTTAATCTCTTAACTTAAAACTTACAACTTAAAACTAAAGGCTAAAAATGCTATACTTAAGGCATGTCTGAACATGTCTCTAAGAACATATTTTGGCTTACGGCATCGCGCTTAGTTGCGCTGGTGCTTTTGTTTTTTGCTTACGCGCAATTATTCCGGTATTTGGGCCCCGAAACGTATGGTCAATACCAATTTGTGCTTTCTTATGTGCTTATTTTTTCTACTGTTGTAGATTTTGGCATCCAGCAGTTTGTGACCAAAAAAATAGCCGAAAACCCGGACGAAAAACAAAAATATTTCCACAGTTTTTTGGCGTTTGAGGCGCTGTTGGCAGTAGTGCTTTTTGCCGCGCTGTTAATATTTGCCAAAGTGCAGGGGCATTCAGGCACCGTGTTTTATGCCATAGCCGTTACGGGCTTGGGCATGGTAGCCAATGCCATGTGTTACCCGTTTTTGGCCGTGCTTTCCGCTTTCCAGGACCTGCGCAAAGTGGCGTTGCTAAATTTTTTAAACTCACTCGTAAACGTCTCCATAATATTTGCCGCCATACATTTTGGTTTTGGCATTGTTTTTCTGGCACTTATCCAAGTGTGTTTTGGGGTAATGGACTTAATATTGTATAGGATATATATCCGCAAATATTTGCCCCAACCGCGCGTACTAGCCGGAATTTTTAGTCTAAATACCCGTCTTATTGCGGACATAATAAAGTCTGCCTGGCCGTTTGTCTTGCTGGTCGGTTTTTCTGCCATATATAACCGCATAGACGTGGTTATTATAACCAAGCTTTTGGGTTTTGAAGCCACGGGATACTACGGCGCGGCATATAAAATTTTTGACCTGCTTTCGTTTTTCCCGGCGGTGGTTTCGCATAGCCTGTTTCCGCACTTTGCCAGCCTTATGTCCAAAGCGCTCATTGCGGAAGTCAGGCAAAATGTGGAGCGTTATATTAGGATTATGCTTTTTGCCGCCCTGCCCATAGCTACCGGTGGCATGCTGCTTTCGGAACAAATAATCCGCCTGTTGGCCGGCGAACAGTTCGTGCCGGCCGCGCCTGTCCTTTCCATACTTATTTGGGCGCCGGCGCTGCTCTTTATTTACATTCCTATAAACTCGTTGGTTATTTCCCAATTAACCAAAAAAGCCGCGGCCATTACCGGGGCAAATGTGGTTATTAATATAGCCGGCAATATCATTTTATTGCCCATAGTGGGTGTTAAAGCCGCGGCTATTATGACCGTAGCCAGCGAATTGCTCCAAGGCAGCTTTTATTTTTATTTTGTCAGGAAAAATATTACGCCGTTTGCTTTTTTGTCTTTGACCATCCGCCCGGCTCTAGCGGCGC
>CAYOXN010000028.1:642-11580 GCA_964407965.1 uncultured Candidatus Saccharibacteria bacterium | reverse complement strand
ACTGCCCATTAACTACTTTTCGGATCAGTTTCTATTCTACCTCAACGGAAGCGTTGCCAACACGGCTTACCAAACCTGGGCTAAAATGACCCCTGACCCAATTTCTTCGCTCCCACCTGAGCGATTCAACGTTGATGTGGTGCCCATGTAACAGCAGGGTACCATGCCGCAACCGCCATAACACCGCCCCCGCGTTCTGGGACGGTGTTCTTTTTTATTTTTTAAAAATTGGGTACAATATAAGGGAACGGTCCGTAAAGCGATTGTCATTCTGAATTCATTTTAGAATCCATTCCTCGGCTTAAACCCTAGAAACCAAAATGAACAAAAAAAATTACGCTATTGTGAGTATACTCGTACTGGCAGCGGTAGGTATTTCCACCTTTGCCAGTTTTAGCCTGCAAAAAACACCTAACCCGACCGAGCTTTCCCAAGAAGAACTGGCCCGAATGGTAAAACCGTCCGTGGTACGCATTGCCCAGCACGTAACCGGGACGTATAGCCTGCCGGAATTTAAAATAGACCTAGAGCATTTAACCACAACCATAACCGGCCAAACCAAAAACGAAAAACTGGACGAATACATTACCGGCACGGGTTTTGCCGTTAACCCCAACGGTTATATAATTACCAACTCCCATGTAGTGTCCAAAGAGTCCGTGAAAGCCTTTTTACTCGACGACGCGTACACCCAGAGTTTCGAAGACGCCATGGCTGACTATAGCAAGGAAGAGCTCCAAAAACTGTTGGAAAACGAGGACAAAGTAGAAGCGTTTGCCAAAGACACGCTTAGGCTGCTCATACAAAACAGCCAGTTTAACATAAACACGGAACTGGTGGTCTTAAACCCGGCTTCGGACAAAGAAAATATTAAAGACCTTATGCGCCTGGGTTTTCCGGCGGAAGTTATAAGCGTAAACGACAACTTCCTGTTTGATGAAAAGGACGTAGCGCTCATAAAAATAAACCAAAGCAACATACCCACCGTAAAGCTGGCGGGGCACGACGACATGCCCACAGGCGGGACTATTTATATATTAGGCTTTCCGGCCACGGCAGACTTTAACCGCAGGAACCCCGTGGAGTCTACGTTTACGGAAGGCATAGTCAGTGCCAGTAAATTTTCCGATGCCAAAGATTTTAAAGTCTTCCAAACCAACGCCAAAGTTTCGCAAGGCTCGTCCGGCGGGCCCATGTTTAACAAACAGGGCGAAGTAGTTGGCATAGTCACTTTCCAAACGGGGGAATGGGCCCGGCAAGCCGGTGACAGCTTTGCCTTTGCCATACCCATTAAGCTGGCCCGCCAAGTTTTGCAAGAAAAGCATATAGAAAACACTTTGGGCGACTACCAGCCAAATTTCCGTGCAGGGTTAAATAACTTAAAGCTCGGGCATTGCAAAGAAGCCAATACCGCTTTAACGGCCGCGCGGAGCGTAAATTTTTACTTTACGCCCGAGCGCCAGCTAGACCCGCTCATAGAACAGTGCGAAAACCTTATATATTCGGGCAAGTCCGTAGACAGTTGGTTTAAATCTTTTTACTCGTGGGTAAAAACTATCCAGCCACTGGCCTGGTTTGTCATTATTGGACGGGTGTTACTGCTCATAGCCGCGATGTGGTTTATAAAATTTAACCTTAAGCGCCTAAAGAAAGACGAGGCGGACATAGAAGAACTTAAGGAAATGGAAGAAAGCCGCCGCAGCTTTAAGCCGCCGTTTGGGCCGGAACTGCCCTTGCCTGACGAGGAAACCCACAGCCAAGAGCGTCATGCGTTAAACCTGGCCCATCCGCATGTGGCCACTTACGTTAAAGATGCCCGCGAATACGGCCTGCCCGACGAGCACATAAAAAACAACTTAAAAACCGCCGGCTGGCCAGACCACGAAATAAACCGGGCAGTGAAGTAGAAGTCATTTTAGCATTTTATCATGTTATCATATTAGCAAAATAACATTCTAAACACCGGCAATGCCGGTGTTTTTTTACATACCACAAATATCACGGCCGTGCTTTTTATGGTATGGTTGTTTTTAAATAAAATGCGTTCTACGGCCAATATATTTCTAACCAGCATCGCTTATTCTATTTACGGCCGTGAATAGAATAAACTAATAAAAAACCCCGGTGCACGCATGCACAGAGGCTTTGTGGAGGCATTAATTCACCACTTTCACGACAGCGACAAAATGTGTTATATCGTGGAAATCCCTTATTTTCCCTTCTTCGTCGTAGGCGGTGGTTAAGAGGCGGCTTCCTGCCCCTAAATGGCCGTTTTTCTGTTCGAGAAACACTCCACACCAACCACCCAACATAATTGAGTACTGATCCACCAGCTCCCACACCTGCCCCTCGGGTAAGTCATGCTTGTATTGCAAAGCTAGATGCAATAACTCAGAAATGTTTGCCGGCCGGTAACCCTTGGTCTTGAGTAGCTGGCCAAGCTTGAAAAAACTAACCCAGTTGGTTTTTGCAGGATACTTGGGCTTTCCATGATACAGGCGAATGCGCACAATTACTAAGTCAATTTCCTCTGGAAGTTCTCCAAGGACTAAGTTGCGCACATCGGAATTTGACGTACAGGGTTTTTTAAACCAGGCACTACAACTTATTCCCTTATTCTTTAACTCGAACTCCAGCCCTTCATGGGTTAATGTGCGGTCTACCACGACTCTATAGCTTTTTACAAGCTTCATGTCTACGGTGACCACTTCGAACACTCGGGCGCACATTAGACAAAACCGATATCTCAAGCCTTTGTCTTTCTTTTTCATATACCTATCCTTATTCCAAGACCCAGCATCCAGCTGCCTTTGTTGTAGCGGAGTAGGGGGCTGAACATGAAGTGTTTGGCGGAGCTGGGTTTAAACCACCACCAGGCTTCGCCGTAAGATTGTACAATGCCGCGCGAGGGAAAAAACCGCCAATAGGTTTCGGGGTAGGCTTTCAATTTTGCAAACAAACGATGTTGTTTGCCCGCACCCGCTACCAACAGGTTATGCGGCCGGCCACCGCCCCATTCGGGCAAGTAGCTGCCTATTAAATACTGCGTGTATTTGCCAACTGGCTTATACGCATGGGCGTTGAACTGCGGCCCCAGTTGGTAGAAAAAGCCTTTGGGTGTGCCCCCAAGCTCAGCGCGGGCCGAAAACCATGCGGCTTTGGCAGGCGTAAAAGTGAGCGGATGGTTTGCAAACCAGGGTCCCGGGTTTTTGTCTTTATACACAAATCCAAAACCTGCAAACTTACCGCCTGCGGTTTTAACCGCCCATTTTACCCTGGGGTAATACACCCCGCCCCACGTGGTAACATAGCCGTCAAGCTCAACAGCGCCCGTCACCTGCCCGCCGTAAGCGAGGCAGAAGGGGAATAATAATGCCGTGGTCACAATATTGGTCTTCATGTTACTGGAACTCCAAATGTATACGCGCTCTGCATGCTTGCAAGGCGGCTATTATCCTATCTATAGGATATTTATCTTCCCAACCTTGCATGCCACGATGTGCAGCGTCACTAGCACTTAATGCCAAATGTTGATAGCTTTCCTGGTCATTGTCATGGACCCACTTGAACACTCTCCAGATTTCCTCTTCAGGAATTACCTTTTCTCCGGCCGGTATAACCAAGTTAAGATGTGTCATTCCCCCCAACATCAACACCTTCCGGTACTCATTGGTGCCACCAGGGTTTTTGGCTATTGTTAATATCATAATCCTCCTTAAACTTTCTACCCCTTGCTTAGGGTATCGAAATAGCTTATAATAAAGCCAAAGAGTGGCCAACACTACCATAGGGTGGTGGGTGTCACCACATAACGGATTACCAATGAATACCCAACTATATGAATCTTTAGGGCTTTCGCCCAACGAGGCTAAAATATACGAGTCGTTGGTGGAAACAGGGGAATCGGGCATTAGCCAAATAGCCATAAACGCCAAAATCCACCGCCGCAACGCGTACGACGCCATACACCGCCTTATAGACAAAGGCTTGGTTTTTGAAATTTTTTCCAACCAAGAAAACCGTTACAATGCGGTAGACCCGGACAAGCTTTTGGAACTTTTGGCCGAAAAGGAAACCGTACTAAAAAAGGAGTTGCCGGACTTAAAAAAGAAATTCCACGAACGCGTGGCGCCCCAAGAGGCATATATTTACCGCGGGCTGGAAGGCCAAAAAAATATTTTCCGTGACATGCTCCGCGTAGGGGCAGACAGTTATTTTATAGGCGCTAAAGGCGGGTGGTATGACCCGCGCATAGAGCCCGCTCGCAAAGCGTTTTTTAAGGAAGCGGCCAAAAAGAAATTGAAATTCATCCAGTTATTTGATTACCAAACTGTGGCAACCCTGCCGAATTTTCCCCAACACTTTGAAGGCGACCTCAAATACCGCATTTTGCCAAAAGAATATTCTACCAACTCCGCCATTCATATTTTTGGGGACTATGTCATAACCTACACGGGATTAGTCATAGGCCGCATAGAAGAAAACACCGTATTTTTTGTCATACACAGTAAAGATTTGGCCGAAAGCTACCGTAAATGGTTCTGGTACATGTGGGAAAAATCGACAGAAAAAAAGCACCGGTAACGGTGTTTTTTTGCATACCACAAATATCACGGCCGTGCTTTTTATGGTATGGTTGTTTTTGAATAAAATGCGTTCTACGGCCGATGCATTTCTAACCAGCATCGCTTATTCTATTTACGGCCGTGAATAGAATCAACCGGTTATTTTTTGTAAGGAGGGTAGTCATAAGGTGAGGCTTTTTAGGTAGTTAAGCAGGAGGGTAAAAATACGTTCCATGCCGCTTAAGGCCAAAATAAAAATAATAACCGTGGCCACGCTTGGCCAGAATATATATGCATAAGCCAGCAGCATGGCCACCCATACCCCGCTGCACGACGGGCAATACAGCAAGCTGCCTAGCGCGCCCTTAAAACCTATTTCCAGCGGCACTTCTACGTCCTTGCCGTCTTTTTCTTCTATTTTAATGAACGGCGCGCGCAGCGCTTGGGTAACTTTTTCGTTTGAAATAACATCGGCGCCGCGGAACACCGCCAACCCAAATAAAAGTAGCGGCCAGCCCTGGGGCGGGCTAAAATGCTGTAACCTATTTTTAGCCAGCCACAAACACACGACATTCACCGCCGCAAACAAGACTAAATCCAAAATATACCACGGATGTTTGCTGTTTAGTTTCATGCTTATACATGACGTGTTCGTAAAGTAACTATTATATTTTTAACTGCAATGCATTTATAAAACAACCTGCAATTTAAATACAAATCAAATGAAAATGGCAGCCAAAATATTTTGGCTGCCATGTAAAGCCTATTCTTCACCGACGCAGTGATTATCAAAGTCCTCAGAGTCACTAGGTGGCGAAAAATTATTAGGGTTTAGCAAGCTTTTGAGCAGGTCATCTGGATTAGCAAAGTTCCTGGCCGCGTAGCTTTGTGCGATGTCTGGCCGCTCAAGCAGGGTAGAGAGCGAATTTATCGGTACCTTGCTTTTCTCCGACCCTACTTGCACGGCGGAAAAAACCCTACTAAAGCCTTTGAGCTTTGCCGAACGCTGCAATACCCATGTTGCCGCGTGCCAACGCACATTTGGAATAAAGGGCTGGTTCAAAGCCTTAATTTGGCGACAGGTTTCGCCTGAAGAGATGACGTCATCAACAATCACCACGTCTTTAAAACCCACCAAGACCCCAGGGTTAATCCGGCCCACCACCGCTTCCGGGTAACTTCCCGGTGTCCAAAAACGCTTTGCAGGAACCGAAGCTTTCCATTGCCACTGACCCAACCATTCAGGATAACTTTGTCCCAAACACCCTTTTACTATTGACGCTCCATTGCCCGGAAAAACTAACAGCGTTTTACTGCGGTCATAATTTTTCCACCCCTCCCAGTTACGCAAACTTGTCATGAGTTCGTTAGCCCTAAGAACTTGAAGGCCTAACGCTTTTAACTCTCGATAAAGCCCTGGCCGGTACCAACCAGGCCTGTCAAAAATAACATACTTTTCCATAACTCCTCCTTTTTTATATTCTTGGAATACAAAAACCCCTTCCAAGAAGGGGTCGGAGGTGTTAAGAAACCCAAATCAAACACAGCCAATCTCTTCTTGCAAGAGGTTAGTGTGGTGGTGATGGTTAGTAAATGTAATAAAATTATTTTGCATAAGCGCGGGCTAGTTTAAACGCTTCTTTAACGGCTTTTTCTGGGGTTAATACAGTTTCTATTTTAACCCGGTTTCGTTCATCCAAATAGCTGTCTTTCAATTTTTCACCCCATCCACCGTTACCATCCAAGACAATTATAGGTTTGTTATTGCGGTAAGCTATGGTTATTTCTTCCAACGTGCCAGCGCCGCCGCCAATGACAATAAGTGCGTCACACATTGTTACCAACAAAAATTCGTCAAAACCGTCGGCTTCCATTCCACTAATAACTTCTATATCTGTATATTTATTGGAAGTAAAGCGTTTTTTCCCTTTAATTACCCCAATTGTTGTTCCCTTATATTTTTTAGCCCCTTTGGCTGCACTTTCCATAACACCGCTCTTGCCACCAGTGACTACTGTGGCTCCATTTTTCGCTAAAAAAGACCCAACCAATTCTGCCTGCTTTAGCATTTGTTTGGTTGCTCCAGTCGAACCCAAGTAGTCATCTGTACCGGCAGAGCCAATTACTCCAATTTGAAATTTTTTAGAATTTTTCTTCATGAATTTTGCAGCCTTGCCAACATTAATTTATAACCACCTTTGCCGTCATTTAACCATTTGGAAATGCGGGCAATGGTTGTAGAACTTAAACCAGTTTTTTCGGAAATAATGGAATAGGGGACATTTTTACTTAACATCTGCGCGGCTTTCCACCGATTAGCAAATTCAACAAGCTCTGTCTCTGTTAAGAGGTCGCGAAAAAAACGCTTGGCTTCCTTTAAATCTTTAAGGGCCAGTACGGCTTTAAGCAAATCTTCAGTAGTGGAATTATCCCATTTTTCTTGCATATATTTACTTTATTAAAATAAAGTACTTTAGTTAGTTAAAGTATATATTCAAACCCTATTCATGTCAAGCTAAGTTTAATTAATATTTTCCAGTTACATAATAAGTGGTGTTTAATTTAACAACACAATAAATACCTAAAACCGACAATTATAGCCATTAGGCATATATAACTAAAACCTAAAAAATACCGCTTTACAAAAAGCAAAAAATCTGCTATACTAGTAATAGGAAAGTCAATCAACTTCCGGGATGGAGGTTAGTGAAGCCGGAAGCTGAAACAAAAACAAAATAACAAATCCACAAAAATACAGTCCCTTCATGGGATTATTACTTACCCTCCTACTGTGAGGGTTTGGTTGTCCCCAAAGTTTTTGGCGGACAACATATTTGCTCTTCGTACTTTCCTTAAAGATCCTCGCATTTCGCACTTTTGCGGGGGTTTTTATTTTGCCGGTTTTTGTATAAAATATAGGGGTGCTAGGTTTTAGTTAATAATTTACTTTTTTGGCCCATGTCCCCCGAAGAATTACAAAGTTTATACGAAGACAAGTATGCCGAGTTGTTAGGCAAGGACTTCGAGGAATGGCTGCAAGAAGCACCCCAAAGCGAAGACGAAGCTTATGCCCGGCTAAACGCCATAGATGCAGAATTAAAAAATACCGAAGACGAGTACCAGGAAGCAACTGGGGACACCAAGTGGGAACTGGGAGAATATAGGGAACGCCTGCGTAACGAATACCAACTCTTGGAAGAGCTGTTCGGTTTGGAAAATGAAGATGAATGACACTACTAAAATAAACGAAAATACTAAACCTAATTTCATTATTCAATTTATTTAGTAGCTATGTTATACGTTGTTTCAACCCCCATAGGTAACTTAAAAGACATAACACTCCGGGCCATAGAAACCCTTAAGGAGTGCGACTTGGTTATTGCGGAAAACCCCGTTTATTCCAAAAGGCTTTTAGAGCACGTTGGTGCATGGCCAAAAGAAATGGTGCAGTTTGCAGAATTTAACGAACAGCAAGTGGTAAAGGAACTAACCCGGCGCTTAGGCAAACAAAACGGTTGTTTAATTTCCGACGCCGGCACGCCGGGCATAAGCGATCCGGGCTTCCGTCTTGTACGCGAATGCGTTAAAGAAGGCGTGCAAATAGTGCCCATTCCCGGCGCCAATGCCGCCCTGGCGGCACTTTCGGCCTCCGGCCTGCCAACCGACCGTTTCCTGTTTTTAGGTTTCCTTCAAAAAACCGCTGCCAAGACCATTGAGGCCCTGCAAGCCGCGGCAAATGCCCAAGCCACAGCTATTTTTTACGAATCACCGGAACGAATTTTAAAAACACTGTCGTATGTAGCCAATGCCTTCCCCACTTCCCAAGTTGTGGCCGCTAGGGAACTTACCAAACTACACGAAGAATTTATCCGCGGCACCCCGCAACAAGTCATGGACAGCCTCAAAGACAGACCAAGCGTGAAAGGCGAGTTTACGGTAGCAATAGCCTTTAAAAATTAAATAAAATTGACCATAATTAAATAAAAATAAATAAAATTTATGGATCCAAGGGAATTACAGCAAAGAACAAAAACCTTTGCTCTCAGGATTATAAAGTTGGTTAGATATTTACAAAAAGACCCAATTGGTAAAATAATAGCAAACCAACAACTTCTTCGTTGCGGAACAGGCGTAGCAGCAAATTATAGGGCTGCATGCAGAGCTCAATCCGTAAAACATTTTATTTCCAAACTATCTTTAGTAGTAGAGGAAGCCGACGAATCCCAATTTTGGTTAGAAATTTTAATGGAAGCTAAAATTGTTAAACCCGACCAGGTAAAAGGTTTGTTGCAAGAGGCAGGGGAGATAGTGGCAATAATGACTGCTTCAAAAAATTCTGCTATTAAAAACCAAAAAAAAGCTGCAGTAAATTTTATTTAATTTTACTTATTTCTATTTAATTTTATTTAATATTTTATGTCTGGTCATTCTAAGTGGGCGCAAATTAAGAGGACTAAGGGAGTACTCGACCAAAAGCGGGGATTGCTGTTTTCCAAATTGTCCAAAAAAATTTCCATAGCCGTCAAAGAAGGCGGGGGCAGCGGCGACCCGAGCGTGAATTACAAGCTTAAAGCAGCCATAGACTACGCCAAAGACCAGGGCATGCCCAACGACAACATAGACCGGGCCATAAAGGCCGCGGTGGGCGGGGGAGCGGGAAGCATCCAAGAAGTGGTTTACGAAGGCTACGGACCGTTTGGTACAGCTTTTTTAGTGGAGGCGGCGACAGATAACACAAACCGCACTTTTCAAAATATCCGCCACATTTTTTCCAAGCATAACGGCAGCATAGGCTCCCAGAATTCCGTGGCTTGGCAGTTTGAAACCAAGGGACAAATTTTGGTGGAGAGATCTGCAAATTTGCCTGAAATTGAATTGGGGGCAATTGATGCCGGGGCAGAGGACGTAAGGGAAAGCGAGGAAGGTTTGGAAGTATACACCAAACCCTTGGACTTACAAAAAATAAAAGAAGCCCTGGCCAAAACTGGCGCAAAAGTTGCCCGGGCGGACATAATAAAAGAATCCAGCCAAGGCGTGGACTTAACCGAAGAACAAAAACCAAAAGTCGACTCACTCTTTGCCGAACTGGAAAACGACGAAGACGTAATTGGAGTACATACAAGCGCGAATTTATAGAATTAAGAATCAAGAATTAAGAATCAAGGTTTTAAGACCCCATTCATAATTCATGATTCACGCTTCATGATTCATGATTATACTAGGTATCGATCCCGGCACGGCGACAACTGGTTTTGGAGTTATTTGCCCGACTAAGCGTTCGGGCGAGTTTGAACTGGTTGATTTTGGGGTTATTTCCACAAAAAAGACTTTAACCGACGCCGAGCGTTTGGCCGTTTTGGCCGAAGACTTGAAAAATATCTTAAAAAAATACAAACCCGACGCCATAGGGGTGGAAAAACTTTTCTTGTCTACCAACCAAAAAACGGTTATGACCGTTTCCCAAGCGCGGGGAGTGGTACTCTTGGTTGCCCAGCAGCACCACATACCTATTTTTGAATTTACCCCCCTGCAAGTCAAAAACTTTATTTGCGGTTACGGCAAGGCGGACAAAAAACAAGTGCAATATATAGTGCAAAAAACTTTTAAGCTAAAAACCTTGCCCAAACCCGACGACGCGGCCGACGCCCTGGCCATAGCCTTGTGCACCGAACACCACTATGTGCGTAAATTAAAAAAATACACCTAGACAAAGATAGGTTTGACTGTTATAATTCCCCTACAATTCCGTCATAGGAATTGGAAAATTTACCAATAACTTGTCCTGAATATTTTTTAGGATTAAGGAGACAACACACATGTTCTTTGACGACGAAAATCCGGCTGGCGCAGGCATGGCCGATGGCGGAATGACCGAAGAAACCCCAGCGGAAAACACTGAAGCTGCCGAAGGTGGAGAAACCACCGAAGGCGAACAACAAGCTTAATCTGCCTTTTACCAACGGAAAGTAGCAAGTTATTTTGCTTGCCAATTTCCAACGTTTGTTCCTGGGCCGGTTTTTGGTTAACCTTTACGCCGTTCTGGTCAAACATCCGGCGAGCTTCCGATTTGCTGGCCACCAAACCTGTGGAGAGCAGCAGGTCTGAAAGCAAGTACGTTCCGGGTTTAACCGTTTTTTCGGGAATATCACTAGGCAATTCGCCTTTGCTGAATTGGGCTATAAAGGCAGCTTTGGCTTCTTGGGCCTTTTTTTCTCCGTAATACAGGGCGGTAAGGTGCTCGGCCAGGACTAATTTTTGGTCCCGCGGATTGGCATGGCTCCGTAAAATATTTTCTACTTCCGCAAGGGGCGTGCGGGTGGCAAGGGTAAAGTATTTTTTTATTAATTCGTCGCTTATGGTCATGGTCTTGCCA
>CAYOXN010000028.1:0-569 GCA_964407965.1 uncultured Candidatus Saccharibacteria bacterium | reverse complement strand
GCGGCCGTCGGTGCCTTCCAGTAGTGTCACGGTCATTATGTCCTGCGGCTCCTGCTTGTAAAACCTCTGTATGTCCCTGCCTGTCAACAAATTAAAACGCTGGTCCGTACCGCCAAGTTCCACGTCAGCTTTTACCGCAACACTGTCATAGCCTTGCATAATGGGGTACATGAGTTCCAAATACGAAACCCGTTTGTCCGCTTTCATTCGCTTGGCTATGTTTTCTCGCGAGGCAAATTCGTGCAAGCCAAACAGGTTGGAAATTCTGGCTATTTCCAAGGCGCCTAATTTTTTTAGCCACTTGGAATTGAAATGTATTTCCGTCTTTTTTTTGTCTAAAATTTTAAAAGCTTGCTCAAAATACGTTTTACCGTTGGCTTTCACTTGTTTTTCCGAAAGCATGGGGCGTTCCGAGTCCTTGTCGGAAGAGTCGCCCACCATACCCGTAAAATCACCCACTATAAATACCGCCTGGTGCCCCAAGTCTTGGAAAGCGCGGAGTTTCCACAAAGCAACTGCCCGGCCTATGTGGATATTGGGCGACGTGGGATCGATTCCCAATTTTATAC
>CAYOXN010000027.1:2903-11651 GCA_964407965.1 uncultured Candidatus Saccharibacteria bacterium | reverse complement strand
AAACCGGACCCGTTTCCCCAACTGCCCAGGTATGGGTAAAAAAATTGCCGGTCCGTAAGCGGGATCCTACCGCCTGGGCAATGTTAATGTCGGTTTGCTGCCAATAGTTTACCCCGAAAAGCGCCAAAAATATGGCTACTTTAAAAAATATGCTTATGCGTTTCATAATCTTTCTCCTTTGCTTTACCTTCGCAATGTTCATTAAGGCTATGCATATGTGTGACGCACAAGCCTGCAAAAATTAAACCCCCTCCCGCGGAAGCGGGAGGGGGTTTTGGGAACTAGGGCTTAAAAGTACGAATAATATTCCTTTACCGTATTTGAGCACGTTGCGGAAAAAGGTTCGGCAAGTAACTTGCAAAAGTCATACGCCTGTTGGTCGGAGTGGTAGTAAGAAACTATTTCTTTGGCAGCGCCAATAATACAGTTGGAAATATCACCCTCGGTTGGGGCAAGTTCGCATTTGGTTTTGGTAGCGCGGGGTTCGTGCATGGCTTGGTTAGCTACATCCCGCCCCATACTTTGGTTGCATGTCGCCCGGAACGGGTCTTCTACGGCCGCACACAACCCAAATACTTTTTCGTAATTGTAAGCGGTAACTTGCAGGGCATATGACGTTTGCCCCAAATAGCACTGGTCTTTGTATTTATATTCCACGGCATTACAAGGGTAGAGCGGGTCTTCAGGCTTGAGGTATTTAGACGAGCCGGTTTTGCCCGCGGCTATAATATTTTCCATGTACACGCCGCTATAGCAGGAAGACTGCTCCCATTGGCCGGTAAGGTTGTCACACAACTTTAAAGAATTAAAAACTTCATCATGGCCCAATTCCATAATACCGTGGCCCAAACCGTGCACGCAATTATAATAATCAAAACTGTAACTGGGCTTGCCGGGAATATCGGCGCAAATGGTGTCCATGGCAGCGGGTAATTTTTCTGGCCCAATGCGGGCAATAACCCCTTCCATAATGCCGTGGTAATAACCGCTCCAGCAAAAACTGTCCCCGTGCATATACGCTTCGGAGACGGTTTTGTAGTTGCCCGAAGCAGTGTAGCCAATTACATGCATAATGGGATGGCAGGTAGAGGCCACATAGGGGTCTTCGTTAAACCGTTGTTTGACGTCGGCAAATGCCACGTCCACCCCATACCCCGTAACCAAATTTTGGTAAAATTCCTGTATACAGCCAAATTTTTCATTAGCCTGGGGGCAAATATTTTTTTCGTAAGCATACTTTTCCGATGCCTTAACCGGCTCGCCAGCCCCTAAGTTTACGTCCACATGTCCCCCGGCGGCAGCTGCGGCTTGCCCTTGCTTGAGCATTTCCCCTTCCGGTTGGAATGCCGGTAACTTTTTTTTCGGTTCTTCCAAAAGAGGGGGTTTATTATTTTTCCACATGGGCAACCCCACTTTATAATAGGCAAAGCTGCCCGCGGCCAACAACACCGCTAACCCTAACACGAGGCTAAATGGTTTGAAATATTTGTTCATATAAAAAAGAGAAGATGCCCTTCTCGCCGGGAGAAGGGCATCTTCTCCGGCGATTCTTTACCTGGGCAATGACATATTTTTAACTTTTGAGGCGGACACTTTTACCTGGCCGGAAACATGTTTTCCCCAAACACGGACCGTGTCTCCCGGCGTAAAGGAAGGGAGGGTAATTTTTTTATTCTTTTTGTCGACCAAAGTAGCATTGGTTACTGTGACTCCGTAAATGACATTGTTTTCCCCTATAACGGTTATACTGTCTGGCGAGACCATGCCAACAGCGCCGGTAATGTCTATGCTAATAAGCCTCACGTTGGCCTGGACGCTTTTGCCTACCAGAACGGCATTGCTTCGCTCCCATACGCCTTTCACCGAAACCGAAAAGCCTAATTCTAAGTCATTAAAAGTCGCGGAACTGGAATTTTTCTTAAAGGTTGTGTATTGGTCGGTCCGGACGGTTTTTTCCCCGTCTTTCGTAGTAAAGGTAAAGGTGCTTAAACTGGGGTTTAAGCCGGATATTTTTCCTGAAAAAGTACTCGTGTGGGGGTACAGGGAAAGGTTTCGGACAAAACTTGCGTTAATGCTGTTGTCGCTCCACACCTGTCCGGTAAGGCTAATTTTATCACCCACCGCAATTTCCGAAAAGGCCATACCGGCCCCGTTTTTCCTGAACAATTGGGCATGGGAAGTTTCGGCACTATAGGTGGCGGCACTGCCTGTAGTAAACCATATTACATTCCCATTCAGCTTGGTCACGGTCCCCGACAAAGTTTTTATACCCGGCGCCGCACTGCTCATTAAAGGAAAAACCATACACAATGCAATAACCACGGCACTGAGAAATTTTTTATATGACAGCATATTTGTTATAACTCTACTAAATACTAAAATAAACTAAAATACTAAATTAGGTGTTAGGTATTAGGTTTTAGGTGTTAGGAAAACAAAACTAGTGATCAGTGGACAGTGAACAGTGGACAGTAGCTGCAAAATTCAGAAGTCAGTAATTAAGTATTTAGTCATAAGGTTTTGATTAGAAATTAGATATTAGTAATTAGAAATTGGTGTTAATGGTTAAGGATAAAAGATCAAGGATTAAGGATTGCAGCCCAACTTGATTCTTGATTCTTGATTCATGATTCTTGCAGTTGTTAAATTGATAAAATGATAAGATGATAAAATGTTAAAGTGATTTCTGCTTATTTACATATCAGCTTATAAGCTTATGAGCTAATCAGCTACTGGTACTGCACATACACTGGCCGGGGTGAAAGCTTGAGTAATTCTTCCGGAGTAAACATGGCTTTTCCGCCCGCGGTGTCGTTTTTATAAAATAATTTAAAACCCGTAAATTGCACCGGTTCCTTTACTATATATTGGTTATAGGTATTCAGTTTAACCCCTTTGCCGCCAAACCCGTCCATGTCCATAATTATTTGCACTTCGGCCAAGGGTGAAATTGCCTGGGTGTTGGTAACCATTTTTTGGGTAAAACGGTGGATGACTAACATTTTCGGGGGCAGGTCATATTTTTGGACCAGGTTAGATAAATATTGCGCTGCATAATTTATGTCCTGGGCATCGAGCGTGCCAATGGCCGTACCCGGCTTTGCCCCAGTCTTCATGGAAAATTCCGGGTCTATACCCAAATGTACATTTGGCAATTTTAAATATTCTTCAAGCAGCGGCACTTCCTGCTCTACAGTGCTTAAGCCTACCTGCACGTCCAAAAAAACTTGGCCGTCAATTTTTTTAGCCATAGCCAATACTTTTTCTATTTCCTTACCGGACATACGGGCACGGTATTTCCCGTCCCTGCCGGCGCCAGCTTGGGCAACTACTGCTATATAGTGGAGCGCGGGCATAACCGGGGTGGTTGGGTCGGCGGTTTGCCATTTTTTTACTTCCGCTGCCAACTTGTCTAACATTACTTCTTCGGGATATTCGCCAAGCACACCCATGTTTTTAGAATACAAATTTCCATAATAGGCCACTATGCGGTTAAACGGCAGTAAGGCGCCAACTTTGGGGTACGGCGCCTTAACCGGCCATAAATTTGGCTGTGAGGCGGTAGCGGAATTGGCAACTGCCACGTTGGCCATTTCCAAAAGTTTTGCGTCGTAAGCTGCGGTATCCAAAACAGCGGGCTCAGTTTTAGGTTCTATTGCAGTTGCCAATACCTGCTCCTCAGGCTGGGGAGTTTTTGCTTGACGCTGATTGAATTTAACATACAAAAAACCGCCCACTATAAAAGCGGCGGAAATAACAACCAGATATACTGCTAACTTACTGTTTGATTTTGGTTTGGTATTGCCCTGCATACTTTGAGTATACCACTTTCGGGATTATTCGCGAACAACGGCGGCTACTTTGTTGCAAATGCTTTTATCGAATATTTCAGGCAAGAATTTTTCGGGACTAATTTCTCCCGCGGCTTCCGCCAAGGCGCGGGCGGCGTTTAGAAACATGGCGTTGGTAAATTGCTTTATGCCGTTGTCTAAGGCTCCCCGAAAAAGCCCCGGAAAAGCCAATACATTATTTATTTGGTTTGGGTAGTCCGACCTGCCGGTGGCGACCAAGTAAGCCCCGGCGGCAAGGGCATCGGCAGGCATTATTTCCGGCACCGGATTTGCCAGCGCAAAAACCACTGGTTTTTTGTTCATGCTGTGTATCATTTCTTTAGTTAACACGCCCGGTTTACTTAGTCCGATAAAAATATCCGCACCTGGCAAAACTCGAGCCAAGTCCCCCGTAACTTTTTCCAAATTGGTTTTTTGGGCCAGCATTTCTTTTGCGGCAGTTAAATTTTCCCTACCTGCAAAAATAGCGCCCTTCGTGTCGCAAATAATTATATGTTTAACTCCGTACTCCAGAAGCAGCTCTGTAACCGCCAAACCCGCCGCCCCGGCTCCGTTTATGACTATACGCGCTTCGGTGGCAGGCATTCCTTTGAGCTTTAATGCATTTATTAATCCCGCCAAAACTACTACTGCAGTACCATGTTGGTCGTCGTGCATAACAGGAATATCCAATTCTGCCCGAAGCTTATTTTCTATTTCAAAACACCTGGGGGCGGATATGTCTTCCAAATTTATGCCGCCAAAAACCGGGGCTATGTTTTTTACCGCTTTTATAATACTTTCAGTGTCCTGCGTGTTTAAACAAATGGGGAATGCGTCTACACTACCAAATTCCTTAAACAACACCGCTTTGCCTTCCATGACCGGAATGGCCCCTTCGGGGCCCAAGTTACCCAAACCCAAAACCGCTGAACCGTCGCTAACCACGGCCACGGTATTTTTCTTAAGCGTCAGTGTTTTAGCTAATGTTTTGTCTTTGGCTATTTCCAAACACACCTGGCCAACTCCGGGAGTATATGCCAAAGAAAGCTCGTGGCGGTTGCCCACCGGAACCTTGCTTCTAACCTCCAACTTCCCCCCATGCTGTTTGTGGAGTTCTATAGATTCTTGGTTTAAGTTCATACGCTCATCAAATATCATTTTATCATTTTAACATCTTATCATTCTAACAATTTATATAAAAAACTAAATCCTAAACGACCTTCAAATACTAAATTAGTGGTGGCTAGTGTTCAGCAGCTCCAGAAATCCAAAAGTTAATAATTAGACATTTAAGCATTGGGTTTTAGTTAGGAATTGGAAATTAGATATTAGAAATTTAAGTAAATAATTAAAGTATCCTGCCTTTAACAGGAGCTTAATGCGCCTTACCTATTTATTTCCTCTCCAAGCTCCCCTGGCCTCTGTACCAAATATTTTGGCTGGCCGCTTCTTAATACTTCTTCGCCATGATACCCCCAAACCACGGCCGCACTCTCCACCCCTGCCTCGCGCGCTTCCAAAATGTCGCCAAGCGTGTCGGTAATAAACAAGGTTTCTTGGGTTGAAATGCCGGTTTGCCCCAACACCTGGTGTATTTTTACCACTTTGCTTAACGAGGCTTGGTAGCCCAAAATAGCCGCAAAATATTCCCGCAGGCCATAGCGAGTTAAATACCGGGATATAACTTCGGAATCTGTGGAAGATATAATATAGAGCGTCGCGTGTTGGGCTGCCTGTCTTATTACTTCGGCTATGCCGGGCACCAGACTAAGCTTTTGCAATTCCGGCTCATAGAGCCTAAAAAACGTCTCGTTGTCGGGCTGGTTTGGATGTTCGGTAGCTAATTCACGGTAAATATTTCCCTTAAAACGGTCCAAATATTCCTGCCGCGAATACCCGGGATTAAACTGTGCCCGTATGGCATAACAAAACTCAAAAGTATTTACAATAACCCCGTCAAAGTCAAAAAGTAAAAGCTTGTACATGTGTTTTTTTATATACTGTCATCTTAACATCTTATCATTTTAACAATTTAGTACTAGTAGGTAGTAAGTAGTCTAGTAGTCGGGTAGGGCTGCAGCCCCTAAACGCTACCCACTAAACGCTAAATGCTAATTTCGTACTTTAGTTTCCTTTAGTATTTAGTAGAGATAGGCTTTCAGTTTGAGTTTTCCGTGGCATCTGTGCTATCTGTGCATCCGTGAATTTAAACTAAAACCTAAACACCCCCGGCTCATCGCCAGTCCCTAATCGCTACTTGCTACACGCCAAACGCTAGAGCGTACTCACCAACTGCCCCAAGTAATACGGCCACAAGACAATTGCCAGTACGCCTTTCCAAAACGCAAGGTGCAGGAGGCCAATGGTAAACAGCCAACCCATAATCCACAACGTTCCGGTAAAACTATGTTGTTCTATCTTTATTTTTTCCATAATTTAATTGTACCACCCCCACAAAACCTGTCCATATGCCTAAGACTTGTAAAAAACTCTTTCATTGAAAACTGTCTTCAGGGACTATCTTTTTATATTAACTAAATTTTATTTACACCATATGTTCTTTAAAACCATCTACCCCTGAAGACGGTCTTCAAAAACGGTCTTTAAAAATAAATCGTCTAAAACTCCAATACTCTGTAGTATTGGAGTTTTTGACTTAATAAAATAAAAAAGCCGGACCTTTGGGGAAAGGTACCGGCGCAGATTGTTGCGACTGTTAGCGAGAAGCAACGGAACGTGTCACGACAGCTTTTGCTACTGCACTTTGCTCTAGTTCCGGAGGCAGCGTACCACCACCATACATAAGCGGTACATCAAAGCCGTTGGGCAATAAGTAAGCGACCACTTCCGTCGCCGTATCGTCAATTCCCCCCGTTTCCACATAATTAAACCAACTGCCATCAAGGTTTATGTAAGTCTTGGGGGAATTCCAAAAAGGTTTTGTCCACCACCCCCCACCAACTTTAATATACAAAGCTATGTAATGGGTAAATGGCAAGACATGCTGGACTTTTCCATAAATCCTTCCGCCTCCCGACACCCATGCTGTACTACCATCCGGGGGCTGGGTGTAAGTGAGGATGGGTTTACCAGGACCACCTATCGGGTCAAGCGAAGCATGTAGGAAGGGAAGAACCAATTCACCTTTCATCACGCCGTCCTCAGTCCATAGGCCTTGGTACTTAACCTCTGTGGGCGGATAGGTAAGCAGTAATCCCGTTAGCCTCCACGGTTGGTCAAACGCTTCGGAATAAAAAAACTTCCTATTGTTCATCCGAGCCCATCCAGTAAAGGCCTGGAAGAAAACCGAAGCCTTGTCGGTGGAATCTACCAAGGGACGCCGAATGTCGCCCGACCTGGTGGGCCAGCCAATACTTGCGAAAACCACCTCCTTGTTCTTGAAAACGGTTCCGTTCGTCCTGAACTCTTGGTCATACCGGATAAAATCCCGAATAGTCTCATCAACGTTTCCTTGGGGTAATGGGTCATACGAGCTAACGTAAAATACGTCGCAGATGGTTTGGATGTTGGGGTTCTTTTCCAGGGTATAAAAGTCTATAACCGTAGTAACAGGTAACTGCGGAACTGCTTTTTTAACCCGGGTAAGATACTCATACAGCCGTTTCATTCCCTGATCGGACCTATCCGTATTCTCCCCCACCACCAAGACATCAGCCTCGCCACGAAGGCCTGCGTTAATAAGACATTGCAGCTCCGATTCATTGTTAGCAAGGTTGTCAGTTATATCTGCCCCTAAAGCCACTTTCAAATTCCTGGTATGGGCCAACCTGCCTACCGCATCCATGCCATTGCCGCATGTGGTAACCCGAACCCATTGAGTAAACGGCGCGACTATTCCTAGCCGCAACCTCAGGAAATCTTCAGAAACCTTCGGGAGCTTACCATCTTTTACCTGCCAGGAGTAATACGGGCTAAATACCAATCCGGGAATTGGGTGAATATTTTCCAGCTTCACCGAAAACGCAATAGGGTTGCTGGTTACGCCGGGGGCAAAGTCGAGCCACTCGGTCCAGCCACCCATTACGTCGCCGGTAAATTCACCGGACCGCGTAAAGGAACCACTGGCATCGGTGCGGCCAAAGTTAGGCACGCAGTTCACGGGCTCATGGGCCCGTTGGGAACACAGGGCAAACGGGGCATTGGCTAAACCGCCGGTGTAAAGCATGGTCCACTTTTGGCCGTAGTTATACACGCCGCCCTGTTCGCCGTTAAGCGTAAACCGCCCTAGGCCTGAAGCGTTTACGGTAAACGAAATGCGGTTGCTCATTTCCCCGTTGGGGTATTCGAGCCATTCCGACCAACGTCCGACCACAGCGGCAGGAAATACGCCTTGGGCAGTCCAGCCGCCTTGAGTATTGGTTCGGCCGTTTGTGGGCGAGCAACCTATAAAACGGTTCTCGTATGTGGCGCAAATGTTAGGCTGCACGCTGGCTTGGCCTTCTGTTAACTGCAAGTTCCAGGCCTGGCCTACGGAAAAGGTGCCGCTGGTCCGCTGGTTAATAACCAATTTGCCGGAAACGACGTTCGCCATGACCGGAAAAACCAAACACAAAAACACGAAAGCGAGTCTCATTTTTCCTCCTAAATTCTGCACCCTTTCGGGTAGGGCTTATACTATATTCCTAAAATATAGAGGGGTCAAGCGAAATAATTTAATACAAGGTTATAAACAGTTGCGCTATAATATAGATATGAACCCTAAACGCATACAACCTTTAAATTCTTACAATTACGCCTCGGGGCCAATTGTGTACTGGATGAGCCGTGACCAGCGCGTCCATGACAATTGGGCTTTGCTGTACGCCCAAGAGTTGGCACATACACACCAAGTTCCACTGGTAGTGGTTTTTTGTTTGGTGCCTATTTATTAATTTTTAATCAAACAACCTAGCAT
>CAYOXN010000027.1:0-2893 GCA_964407965.1 uncultured Candidatus Saccharibacteria bacterium | reverse complement strand
GTACGACTTTATGCTTAAAGGCCTTATGGAAGTGGAAAAAACTTTGGCGCAAAAAAATATTGCTTTCCATATGCTGCTGGGCCAAGCGCCAAAGGTATTATCTGCCTTTTTAAACAAAATAAAAGCCGGGGCGCTGGTTACGGACTTTTCTCCTTTAAATATAAAACTTAAATGGGAACAAGCGATTGCCAAAAAACTGGTTATTCCCTTTTTTAGGGTAGACGCGCATAACATTGTCCCCTGCTGGGTAGCTAGCCCCAAACAAGAATTTGGCGCGTACACCTTAAGGCCAAAACTGCATAAACTGTTGCAGGAATTTTTGGAAGAATTTCCCAAACTAAAAAAACAGGCGGTGAAGTTCAGGCTGCATCCAAACAAGTGGAGTAGCTTTTTCAAAACTATACAACAGGGTACGATTGGGCCGGTGGAATGGCTAATGCCTGGAGAAGAAGCTGCCCAAAAAACCCTTAAAACATTTTTAGCTTCGGGTTTGCCCAAATATAATATTTCCCGAAACGACCCTAACCTTAACGGCCAGTCAAACCTTTCGCCGTACCTTCACTTTGGCCAGCTTTCGGCGCAGCGCGTAGCCTTGGAAGTCCACAAACTTAGGCAAAATAAAAATACCGAAAGTTTTTTGGAAGAGCTTGTTGTCCGCCGCGAACTTTCCGACAACTTTTGTTTTTACAATAAAAATTATTCCACTATAAAAGGTTTTCCCGCCTGGGCCCAAAAAACATTGGCCGAACATGCAAAAGACGTTCGCCCTATAACCTATAGCCTTAAACAATTAGAAAACGCAAAAACCCACGACGACCTCTGGAATGCTTGCCAGCTGGAAATGATTAAAACTGGTAAAATGCATGGCTACATGCGCATGTACTGGGCCAAAAAAATTTATGAATGGTCTAAAAACGCGGCCACTGCCATAAAAGCTGCCGTGTATTTAAACGACAAATACGAACTGGACGGCCGCGACCCTAATGGCTACACCGGCATAGCCTGGAGCATAGGCGGCGTGCACGACCGCGCCTGGTTTGAGCGCCCCATTTTTGGCAAAATCCGCTACATGAGCTACAACGGAGCAAAGGGGAAATTTAATGTAAAGAAGTATGTGGAGAAATGGACGAACTAGTAGCAAGAAGCATAAATTAGTAGGTAGCAGGTAGGGAATTTGACAATTTACAAATTAACAGATTAACAAAATTTGAAAATCATTTTAACATTTTATCATCTTATCATTCTATCAATTTAATAACTGCAAGTATCAAGAAGCATGAATCAAGAATCAAGAAGGGCAGCAATCCTTGATCCTTTACCTGCAAAGAATCAAGAATTATGAATTATGAATTATGAATCAAAAATTAGGGTTAAGCGTATAGCGTGTAGGGTTTAGTGTTCTGCATACTATACCCTTAACCCTTTACCCTATACCCTACTTGATAACTTTACGAACTTGAAACTAATTTCCCTAAACGCTACCTACTACACACTAAACGCTAATTTAGTAATTTAGTTTATTTTAGTATTTAGTAGAGTCCTAAAACCTAATTTAGTAGTTACTAGAGTTAATTTTTCGCTTATTTATACAAAACTGAGCAAAAACATTTGACACTTACCTATTGGCACGGTAATCTACCCTAAGACAACTTTGTACGTATGCGCACAAAGTTTTATTTTTTTAACTCTTATGGAAAACGCAATTTTAGTAGAAAATTTACACAAGTCCTACAAAGACTTAAAAGTTTTGGACGGCCTAAACCTTACCGTAGAGCGCGGGACCATGGTGGCGCTTTTAGGCCCTAACGGTGCCGGTAAAACTACCACGGTAAAAATATTAAGCACCTTGCTTTCGCCCGATACCGGCCGCGCGCTGGTAAACGGGCACGACGTCACCAAAGACCCGAAAGCTGTCCGTTCGGTTATTGGCCTTACCGGCCAGTATGCGGCTTTGGATGAATATTTAACAGGCCGTGAAAATTTGGAAATGATGGGCAGGCTGTACCATTTAACAGCCAAAGACAGCAAGCGCCGCAGCGAAGAACTTTTGGAAATGTTTGACTTGGTCGAGGCCTCTACCAGGCCTGTAAAAACTTATTCCGGCGGCATGAGAAGGCGCTTAGACTTAGCGGCAAGCTTAATTGCCCAGCCTCCCGTGCTCTTTTTAGACGAACCCACTACCGGACTCGACCCTCGCAGCCGTTTGGCCATGTGGGGCATTATAGAAAAACTCATGCAGGCCAATGTCACCATTTTACTCACCACCCAATATTTGGAAGAGGCAGACAAATTGGCCGACCACATAGCGGTACTCGATGGCGGAAAAATAATAGCCGAAGGCACCGCCGACCAGCTCAAAGACAGGGTGGGTAAAGAGCGTTTAGAGCTCGTCCTTACCGAGGGCAGCAATTTCCAAAAAGCCTTGCACGGCCTGGAAGGCGAAGCCCTTACCACCGACGAAGCCAAGCGCACCATTACCTTAACCACGGCCGGCACAGTAAGCGAAATAAAACGTTTGCTCGACCACATGGAAACCGCGGGCGTAGGTATAGAGAGCTTAAACCTACACAAACCCACGCTCGACGACGTATTTTTAACCTTAACCGGCCACGGCGCAAACAAAGCTGAAGCCAAAAACGGGGAGGCACGCCATGAATAACCAACCTGCCGTACCACACCACCACTCATACGCTTACTGGCTTTTTAACGACCTCTCGGTTTATATTGGCCGCAGCTTAAAACACATATTTAAAAACCCGGACCAGCTTATGGGCCTGACCATACAACCCATAATGTTTATGCTCTTGTTCCGGTATGTCTTTGGCGGGGCCATAAACACAGGCCCGGTAAGTTACGTAAACTTTTTAGTCGCCGGCATTTTGGTGCAAAGCGT
>CAYOXN010000026.1:11616-11853 GCA_964407965.1 uncultured Candidatus Saccharibacteria bacterium | reverse complement strand
TGTATCCGGAGTTTGTAAAAAAAGCCGCTGGTCTGGTGGGCGTTTCTTCGGGTAAAATTTCCGGCGCCCGGGCCGTGGAGCAGTTTAGGACCATTTGCGGAAACTTTTCCATGTACGATGTGCGCGAAACGGTTATGTTTGGCCCCATTAAGGACGCATTTGACGAACAAGGGAACTTAAAAGAAACCAAATACGAAAAACAGGTAGACGGCCTGTTGTTTACCCTCCTTGCCGCAG
>CAYOXN010000026.1:0-11606 GCA_964407965.1 uncultured Candidatus Saccharibacteria bacterium | reverse complement strand
AAGGATAGAGAAAAAAATATAAAATTAGGACTTACGCGTTTGGCTTTTGTGAAATTATTTAGTGCCAAACCCGCAAGGGGCTTGCCTCCTAGCTGTGTTATTTTACTGCGCTTTTGCTCACCGTAGCCAGCTACGCCTCACAAAGTGCTCATAAAATGCCTTGCCAGGAGACAGTCGCATAAGTCCTAGATGCATTCTTCATAGACTGACGTCTATGAATGATGTGGTAAAAATAAAAATAAGCGGCCCGGAGCAAGCGGGCCGCTTTTGTTGATGTGTGGGTAGGGATTAGTTGTTGTAAAAACCACGTCTCCACATCTCATGTCGTTTTAGGAGACGTTTGGGTCGAATTCGGTTCCCTAGTACCCAAATAAACTCCCTCAAAAGATCGTAGAGGTTTCTAAAAAACATTTGGCCTCCCTTTGGAATTTATATTTTAAAGCCCAAACCTTAGGCCCTAAAATATAAACACCCTTTTTGCATCTATGTATTAGTGTAATCAGTGATCTGTGGATTATTGAACTTTCCACTCCCCTTGATCATTTTTTACCAACTTGCCCACCAAAGAAAAACCCGCGGCCAGTTTGTGGCCGCCGCCGCCGAAGTGTTTGGCAATTTCCGAAACATCCACATTTTTAAACGCATCGCTCCTGAGGCTGCCTTTTATGACGTTGCCATCTTGCCTGACAAACAGCGCAAACTTGGCTTCGGGAACCGTGTTTAGTGTTTCCACAAAGCCTTCAAAAGCCGCGGGCGGCAATTGCCCTATTTCCTGCAAATCTTCGTCGGTAATAACAGAATAAATAATTTTTCGCTGGCTGTCGTAATAAGAATTTTCCATGGCCTTGCCCCAGGCTTTAAGCACCCTGGGGTTTTTGTTTTTGTATGTGTGCTGGATAATTTTGTCCGTGAGCGCGCCTTTCCGCATAAGCTCTGCCGCGGCCTTCAGGGTGGAGCTTTGGGTGTTATTGTGCATAAACGAGCCAGTGTCGGTTATTATGCCCGTAAGCAAGCACGTGGCCACTTCGCGGTCTATGGGCCAGTTGTGGTGCTTAAAAAAATCAAAAATTAGTTCGGCTACGGAAGATTTTTTAGGGTCCACAATATTTATTGTGCCAAAATGTTGGTTGTCGGGGTGGTGGTCTATGTTAATGGTAGTCACATTTAAGTTTAAAATATTTTGGCTGCCGCAACGGTCTTTCGTGGAGCAACCAAAGGTTACGAGCAGGTCAAAGTCAGTGTGGTCTATGTCGTCTTGTATGTGCTGGCTGCCGGGTAAAAATTGCAGTTGGGGCGGTACGCCTTTTTTTATGGCGCATGACACTTCTTTACCCATGCTTTTTAGGTGCTTTGCCATGGCTAAAAGCGCTCCCCCGTCGTCGCCGTCCATGCGTTCGTGCATGGTAAGCAGAATATTTCCCGATTTCTCTATAACTGTTTTTGCTTGGTCAAAATTCCTATTGTTATCCATATTAAAAATTTCTAAGTGCCCTAATTAACCTAATTGATCTAAAATTAAAAAAACTATTTATGCAGACTTTAGGAATTAGGTCAATTAGAAATTAGAATAATTTATTTATCTTCTTCATGTATTTTCCTCACCAACTCTTCTATATGCTGGACATAGCGGGGGCTGGTGTCGAGGAAAAACTTGAGCCTGGGAACAATTTTAGTCGTAAAAGTACGGTTAAGTTCCCCCTGAATGTCGTAAATATTTTTTTCTATTGTGCCTAAAATGTCTTGGTCGCTCCCGCCTAAAATAGAAATCCAAACCTTGGCCCATTTTATGTCCCGGCTGGTTTCCACCCGGGTTACGGTAACCAAGCCTTCGTGCTCGCTTAAAAATTCCCGCAATATTTCTCCCAGCACTTGCTGGATATGGGAATTAATTTTGCTAATGCGGTTGGGATTTTTTGGGGTTTTTTGAAACATAGGAATTAGCATTTAGGGTTTAGTAAGTAGTAGGTAGGAAAGCATTTAACTTTTAACTAATAACTGGCTAAATGCTAAACGCTACACACTACCCACTAATAGTATAACGAAGACTTATAAATATACTTAACTTTTTTGGTTTTGGCAAGAGCGTGGCCACTGATCATTTTATCATTTTAACATCTTATCATTTTTGTAAAGGGAAACTGCGTTAGGAAACAAAAACCCCCGATGGGGCGGGGGTAGGTAGAATGTTCGTTGGATATTAGAGCGTTTTTGGCTTTATTTTTTCTTCAAAGCTTTCCAGAACGTCGCCTTCTTTTAGCTTGACCGCGGTTTTAATTTTCATGCCAAATTCGCTGCCGGCAAGTATGGACTTGGCCGCTACTTTGTTCTGTTGGAGTTCCTGTATTTCCCCCCGGCCAATTTCTACACCTTCGCGGTTTATGCCAATATGGGAATTTTTCTTAATTTCTCCGCTCTCGACGCGGCCGCCAATTATCATTTGGTTTTTTTCCGTGCGGAAAATAGCCAGCACCTTGGCGTTGCCGTGGGAAATTTTTTCCAGTTCCGGCGTGAACATTTTAATAACCGCGCTGGTTATGTCCTCGAGCAGTTCGTATATGACGTCGTAGGTGTCTATGACCGCATTTTTTTGTTTGGCTAAGCTGGCAGCTTTGGGGTTAACCTTGCTGCGGAATGCAATAACGTGGGCCCGGCTCGTACTTGCGAGCAGGACATCGCTCTCGTTTACTTCGCCCACGCCTTCGCCGACAATGTTAATTTTAACCTCGTCGTTTTTGAGCTTTGCAATGGACTGTTTTATGGCTTCCAAAGAACCGGCTACGTCTGCTTTTAAAATTAAGTTTAACTGCTTGTTTTCTACGTCCCCTTCTATGCGCTTTTGGGAAGCCAACTTATGGCTGCGGTCGTTCTTCTGTTGGGTAATGGCTATGCTCTTGGCTTCGTCCAGGGTGGGCATAACTTGTAAAATGTCGCCGGCTTGGGGAATTTCGGAAAGGCCGGAAATTTGTGCCGGGCACGAGGGTGTGGCTTCTTTAAGTTTTTTGCCGTGTTCGTCTTCCAAGCTGCGGATGCGGCCAAAGGCGGGTCCGGCAACTACAATATCACCCACTTTTAACGTGCCGTTTTGGATTATAACGGTTGCGGTAGCGCCTTTCCCGGCTGTCATTTTAGATTCAATAATGGTCCCAATGGTTTTCCCTTCGGGGTTTGCCCGGAAGTTTTCTATTTCTGCGGTAAGGAGTATCATTTCCAGCAAATTGTCTATACCCATGTTTTGCTTGGCAGAAATTTCCACGGCTATGGTTTTGCCGCCCCACTCTTCGGTCACAACGCCTTGGCCGGCCAATTCCTGTTTTACGCGCATGACATTGGCTTCGGGTTTGTCTATTTTGTTTATGGCTACCAGAAGCGGCGTGTTGGTAAATTTGGCGCGGTTAATGACTTCCAAGGTTTGCGGGCGTACGCCGTCGTCAGCGGCGACCACAAGGACTATAAGGTCGGTAACGTTTGCGCCGCGGGCGCGCATTTCGCTAAAAGCTTCGTGGCCGGGGGTGTCTAAAAACGTAATGGTTTTGCCATTTTTCTTTATTTGGTAAGCGCCAATGTGCTGGGTTATCCCGCCGCTCTCGCCTTCCGCGACTTTGGTTTTGCGAATGGCATCGAGCAAGGTGGTTTTGCCATGGTCAACGTGGCCCATAATAGCCACAATAGGCGGGCGCGGTTTAAGGTTTTCTTCTTTTTCATCGGCCAAAACTTGCTGGAGGAAACTTAAGCCAAAGTGTTGGTTTTTGGTTTCGTCTACCTGTGTTTCAACTTCAAAACCCAAATCTTGGGCGACTATGGCAGCGGTATCAAAGTCCACCTCTTCGTTTATGGTGGCCATAATCCCGTTTTTTATAAGCTCTTTTATAACGGTAGTAACGGGCAAGTGGAGCGTGTCGGCAAACTCCCGGACTTTAATGAAAGCCGGAAGCTTAATTTTTTTGGCAGCCTCTGCGGAGGCGGCTGGTTTGGCGGTTTTTTCGCCCAAGGCCTCGGCAATTTTTTTTGCGAGGAAGTTGTCTATCTTGTTGGCCTTTTCGGAAATAAAAAAACCTTTCGCCCTGGCTTGTGCGCGAAGTTCAGGAATAGACATGTTGAGTTGGGACGAAAGGCTGGAAAGATTCATAAATTACGGAATATTTGTATAACGCTTGTCAAAGTATACCAGTTACGGTAGGAAAAATCAACCATAAAATAAAAGCCTGGACCCGGAGGTCAGGCTGGGGTAGGTTCCCTATGAGGATTGGCAGCCTCATGGGAAACATGGTACGAGGACTTGTCGAGGCGATCCTCAACTTCTTTAATCCATTGCACCGAGTCAGGTGAAAATTCTTCCATACACGGTCCGCCGTCGAGTCGGGCCGAGAATTTCAGGTGTTCGGGGGCGTTAGGGCCAATATAGGCAGTTTGCTTTCGGGACAAGTCGTTCAGGAGAGCCTTAATAATAAGGCTTCGTTGCCTGGACATTTCTTCGAAAGTTAAGTCGGTGGTTTTGCCATTAAAGACAGACAGCTCGGTTGCCATGCAGCGCTGCACTTCTGGGTCTATGCTAAACATGGTGCGGTCCCAAAGGTTTTCCTTGGACCGACGGCAGTAGACGAGCTTTATATATGCCTTATGGTTAAATTGCATATATCCCCCTTAAAAGAAAATTAAAAAACAAGAGGTAGTCTCAAAACTTGCTTTTCAGACGAAGTTTCAGAATTTCGAGCAGATTGGGCAAAATAATTTTTGAGGTTTAGCCGAAGCTAAGCTGAAAAAATTTTTTGACCAAGATGCCGAAATTATGAAAGTGCAGTCAAAATGGAGTTTGGAGACTACCTCTTGTTCCGTAAACACAGACCTTGTTTTCTAAATTCCTAAACGTATTATACCACGGGGCATGAAAAATTAGAATGTCCGGCCTTTGCCGACTATCATTTTAAGCCTCTCCGGAATAATTTCAACCGTTGCGGGAAACTTGGTGACAACGCGGCCGAGCATGGTTAAGCTGGTGTTACGGGGTTCTAAAAATTCCAGCCTGCGGCATTTAATAACCGTAGTCCTGGGGACTTTTTCCAAAGCCCCTTCGGCAATTACTTTCCGGTAACGCATAATGTCCAATTTTGAAAGTTTTTCGAGCAGTAAGAGGTCCAAATACCCGTCGGTGGGGTTGCCTATGCTTTGGGCATTACTGGAACCGGCGCGGATATTTACGGCAAGCCCTCCCAAGCAGTCTATGGTTACATTATACGAATCGTCCACGCGAATGGTTATGGGCTTGGCTTCGCTGGAGAGCATTTTGAGGGAAGAAAGCCAGCTGGCCGAGCCAATGTCTTCCGAGAGCACGCCAAACTCCAAATAGCTAATAAAATAATTGCCTGCAATTTTTGCCAGGTCTATGCGCTCTATCCTCCGGGCTGCCAAGGTTTTGGCGCCGGCATACACGCTTGGAATACCTAATAGCGTTGAGAGGTAGGAATTTTCGTGGAAAGGTATAAACCCTAAGGTAAAGTCCCGGCCTTTCAAGGCCGCGAGCATTAAATTAAACGTGTCGTCAGAGCCGCACGCGACTAAGGTTTTGGTCCCGCGCTGGCTGGCTACGTCCACCAAATCGCCAATGGACCTGAGCGGGGTAACCCGGGCCATTTCCCCGGCAATTTTAAATTCCGCCAGCAAGCCCGAAAGTTCCGTTTGCAAGCGTTCAAATTTTTCTAGCGGTAAATTGGTAGGGTCTAGTATGTAGTAGTACACTCAAAAATTCCAAATATCAAAATCCAAATTCCAAATAGCGGCCTGTGGCATGGGTGACAGCCAAAACTTCGGTTGCTAGGCATTTAGAATTTGTAATTTGAAATTAATCTTTTATTCCTCTTCCAATTCTTCCGTAGCGTTCGATTTGCGTCCGTTTGCCGTAGGGGCAGATCCGCCCATGGTGCATTTGCCTGAAAACTGCGCCCCGTCTTCCACGCGAAGGACCTGGCAGGCTATGTCACCCGTAATTTTTGCGGTACCTTGCAGAATTAAATGTCCAGAAATTTTTAAGTTCCCTTGTACTTCCCCGCCTACAATGGCGTTACCCGCCAATATGTCAGCTATTATTTTTGAGCCGGCGTTGGCATACACGCTTTGGCTGGTTTTGACTTTGCCGGAAACTTGGCCTTCTATTTTTATGTTGCCTTCCGAATTGAGGTCGCCCTGGATTTTTACCGAAGGGCCGACTATGGTTTCGGCTTGGCTATTTACATTTTCATCTATGGGGTTGTTCATACGTTCCTTTCTGTTACCTTAATTATGGGATGTGTTGTGTTTTATATTGTCAGGACTTATGCACCGCTACCTTTTGGACTGGCGGAGCCAGGTCATAAAAGGCAACTCTGGCCAACTTCTTCGTTATTTTCCTCCGGTTTCTATCGTCGTAGTCTGACTACGCCTACAGAAATCCTCGAAAAATGCCTCGAATTTGGCTCAGTGCGTAAGTCCTTATTGTTATGTTTTTCGTTCGTTCGCTTCCTGCAGGGCTATTTGAACGGCTTGGTATTCTTCATCGGTAAGTCGGGTTTCACTTTTCCCTTTCAGGAGCCGCTTGGTATACACCCGGCACTGTTGCCTGCCGTGCATGCTGGTTATGACAAATCCGCTGTTGTGTTCGTTAAGCAATGCGAGTGCAAAACTGAAATTTCCCCCGCCGTCTTCAAACGGGTTAAAGCGGATTATGCCAATTTTATGGAAAGTGTGGCTGACGTGTTGCTTTAACCGGACTAGCTCTTGTTCAAGCGCGGCTTGGTGCCCGGCTTGGCTGTCTAATTTAGTCACTAACCCGTAAATAATATGTTCTAAATCTTGGGCTTGGGTACCGTTGAAAAATGTCTTTTTAAGCTTGAGCACGGAACGCGCTAGGTACAAGGCGCTTCCTGCCGCCACAAATGCCAAGCCTGCCAAAATAAGGGTGAGAATAGGTAAAATGTCCATGAAAAAAAGATTAAGCACAGCTATTGTAGCATTCCCGACTTTAGGTTTCAATTGGCAAGCATTTGCCAAACCTGGTATAATAAATAAACTACTAATCCCTAAGAGCTTATGAACCCTAAAAATGACCATGCCGGAGCAGCCGCCATGCATGCTGCAGAATATAGGCATATTCGCCACGACTTAATAAAAGTTGTCCTCCTCAATGCCATTTATTTAGCTGCAGTATTGGCGCTTTACTACGCGAATAAACAAAGCCATTTTTTGGAAAGTTGGGCCGCACACTGGCTTAAATTTTAATACGGTTAAGTATCCCCTACCTCCACCGCCACTGGCGGCGGGGGTTTTTAGTTACCTCAAAACTAAGCATTATATCATATTTGATATAAAAAAGTGGAAAAGTCTGCTTTATTCGCAACTATTTGTGGTATATACTAAGTGTATATAGCATGTGTGATATTAAATTTTTATATATGGGTACTATTCAAATTTCCGAACAGCAAAAAATAGGCAAATTTATAAGTGAACTCCGCCAGCAGCGGGGCATATCCCAACAGGCATTTGCCAAAGCCTTAAACACCAGCCAGTCTGCAGTAGCCAGGATGGAAAGCGGCCAACAGAATTTTTCCACGGAAATGCTTTCAAAAATTGGGAAAGTGCTGGAGCGGGAAGTTATAACGCTCGCTGGCAATACCGTAAGCTTTCGCATACAAGGCGGGTATAAACTTTCGGGGAACATAGCTACCAATACCTCCAAGAATGCGGCAGTGGCCTTGTTGTGCGCCAGCCTCATAAATCGGGGTAAAACCACGTTACGGAATGTCCCCAAAATAGAAGAGGTGTACCGCATTGTGGAAGTGCTGACGAGTATTGGGGTAAGCATAAAATGGCAAGGGAGCGATATTGAAATTGTGCCGCCCAAACAATTGGCTATGCACAAGCTCGACAAAGAAGCGGCGGTAAAAACCCGGAGTGTGTTAATGCTCATGGGTTCATTGGGCCATTGGCTTAAGCATTTTACCTTGCCCCTTTCCGGCGGCTGTAAACTTGGCGCCCGCACCGTAAGGCCGCATTTGTTTGCCTTGGAACATTTTGGGTACAGCATAAAAACCATACACGACCACTACGATATCCAAATTAAAAAAATGCTACCCGGCGACTGTACGCTTTATGAAATGGGTGATACGGTTACGGAAAATGCCCTCATGGCGGCTGCTGGCATAGCAGGTAAATCCGTTATTAGGCTAGCATCGGCAAACTATATGGTGCAGGATGTCTGCCATTTTTTGCAGGCTTTGGGGGTTAGGGTAGAAGGCATAGGTACGCCCACGCTGACCGTATACGGGAAAAAAGAAATACGGGAAAATGTCGAATACTTTTTGAGTGAAGATCCTATAGAGTCTATGATGTTTTTGTCTTTGGCAATAACTACCGGTTCACATGTTACCGTGGAGCGGTGCCCTGTAGATTTTTTACAGCTCGAGCTTTTGAAACTGAAAAAAATGGGGGTCAAAATGCGTATTGGCAAAAGTTATAGCAGCCGAAATGGCGTAACTCAATTGGCAGACATAGAAGTGTTTCCAAGCAAGCTTAAGGCTTTGGAAGAGAAAATCCACCCCCTGCCTTCCGCCTTTGGCATAAACATAGACAACTTGCCGTTTTTTGTACCTATTGCCACGCAAGCCGAAGGCAAGACCCTTATACATGATTGGGTTTACGAAAACCGCGCCATATATTTTATGGAAATGACAAAGCTCAGGGCGAACTTGACGCTTGTTGACCCGCACAGGATATATGTGGAAGGCCCTACGGAACTTAAGGCGGCCGAAGTTATTTGCCCCCCTGCCCTGAGGCCCGCTGTTATTATTTTAATAGCCATGCTAGCTGCCAAAGGCACCTCGCTGCTGCGAAACGTGTATTCCATTTCCCGCGGGTATGAAGACATAGCCACCCGCCTAAAGGCCCTGGGGGCAAAAATCGAAACCCTCCACGGCATATAAAATATTGGTTAAACCCCGCTCTCGCGAGAGGCGGGGTTTATGGTACAATACCAGAGCATGGACGTACACGCTATTTCCAATTTACTTTCCAATTCACCTTTACCGTACGGGCTTATTTTTTTGGGCATGCTCATAGAAGGCAATGCCGCAATGCTTGTGGTGGGTTTTTTAATTAGTACGGGCGACTTTAACCCTTATGCGCTGGTAATAACCGCGCTTGCCGGTTCTACGGTAGAACAATTTTTTTGGTTTTGGTTCGGTAAGCGGTTAAAAAATTCCAGCACGCGCATTGCCAAATGGATTATTAAAAAAAGCAACCATTTTGACGAACATTTTTTGCACAGGCCAAAAACCACGTTGCTGTTAACAAAATTTATTTACGGGGTGCACCGCGCGGCTGTGGCGAGAGCCGGGGTTATAGGCATAAACGGCAAAACGTATGCCAAACATATTGTGCCCATAATGCTGTTTTGGTTAACTGTTATGGGGGTACTCGGCTACGCGCTAAGCAAGTCTTTTGCCCTCCTAAACAACTACATCCGCTATGCGGAACTTATAGTATTAGGCTTGGTGTTACTTATTGTAATTTTGCAGCGCATAATCTTTTCCGGAAAATTAAAAGAAATATGGCGTAAGCTATAATATTGAACTATTTAAAAACCCCTTTCGGGGTTTTTTATTTAGGCTTCCAAAGTTTTAACTTTTACATTTTCTATGTCAGAGAATTTTTTGTGGTTTACCGCAAGGGGGATAATATATGTTTTATGGTGGCTGACTATATTGCTGGGTAATTTATCCACGGGAAACCACTTGCCATTTTCGGACGGCTCGCCTTCTAACCGTACCCTGTAGACGAGTGAAATAAAGTGTCCCCTAGCCTCCCGCGGGTACGAAACCATAGCGACGAATTTGGAGTGGGTTATTTTAGTGCCAAATTCTCTTTTTCCCAATCGCACCAAAACATGTTCATCTTTTTCCGCGGGCCGAAGAATAGAGCCAGGCACATGCCACTGCCCGGGATATGCGGAGTCATCTGGCGCGCGCCTTACCAAATAAACCTCGAGCTCTTCCGTTTCCCGGTTCCTGCGTAACGCCACTGCCTCAAACGCCACCGAAACACTAACTTTAGCTATGGCATTAAACAAAACCGTACCCAGTGGTTTGTGGGGGTTAATAAATTTTAAAAAGAAAGCAAGAATATGCTTAAACATTTGTTTGTATTAAATATCAGTTATTTTAATTGTAACAAAAAAAGTTAAAATTAAAAATTCACTCTTTCTCACATAAATAAAACCGCCTCTGAGGCGGATGTATTTAAAAATCAAAATTTTTTACTTGACTATTACTAACCCCCGCCTCAGTCCGCCGCTAGCTGGTGGAGATATCGGGAATCGCCCTGTCATTCGACTGGGCGACACACTATACTCGCTCCTTTCAATAAACTCAAGGCCTATGGCAAAACATGAAAAAGTACTCAAAATCAATTAAGTGCTTTTTCATGGTGGACCCGGGGGGAATCGAACCCCCGCCCCAGCAATGCGAATGCCGTGTAATACCACTTTACTACGGGCCCGTCGAGTGTGAATTGCTAATTTATGCTTTTCGTTTTATGATGTTCTAACTGAATAATTTTAGCTGAATAGCTTATTTTAGTAAAGCCTATGTTTAAAATAAAAATAATTACTCTTGGCAAGTTTAAGGAAAAAGCGTACTTGGAATTGGAAAAAGAATTTTTAAAACGCCTCTCCCCTTTTGCAAAAATATCGGTAGTAGAACTGCCGGAAGTTTCGTATGGAAAAAATCCCGATTTAAATAGGGTTAAAGAACAAGAAGCGGGACAAATTATAAAAAATTTACCCAAAGACGCTGTTACCGTTTTACTTGAAGAAAAAGGAACGCTTAGGACCAGCAAAGAATTTTCCGATTTTCTCCAAAGGACAGGCGGGCTTGGCCGGGAGGTCGTGTTTGTTATTGGCAGCGGTATAGGCCTGTCTCCTATTTTGAAAGAATACTCCAACTATAGCATTTCCCTCTCCCCGCTTACTTTCCCTCATAATATGGCTAGGGTAATTTTGGAAGAGCAAATTTATAGGGCCTGCACAATTTTGGCAGGCAAGGAATACCATAAATAGTTTTTAGATTAAAGATTTAGGATTTAAGATTATATATTGAAAAAAATAAATCACTCCCCCACCCCCTCGCTGGTGGGGGTGTTTTTGTTTTGCATGAAACTTGAACTAATGCCTAACAATGCCCACAGCAGCATTTGGGTTTGTTGGAGCGTGTAAAAGTAATGGTCAAATTGCATCAATATCACAACTACCACAAGTAAGGTAAAAAGTAATAATGCCGAGAGGCTGGTGTTTATATTTTTCAGTAACCCGTATAAATGCTTTAGGAAAATAAAAAGTAATAAAAGTACCCCCACTATACCTAGTTCCGTCCCGGAGAGAATAAAATAATTATGTATGGGTTGAATTTGCCATGGCCAAAGTCTTACAGGACTGTATTGTTGCATGTGAAGCACACTTTGGTTAGGGCCTATACCAACAAGTGGATTGTCCTTTAGCATGTGTAAGCCTATTTGGTTATAGGTTTTTCTTTCTATGGTTGCAGCGTCGTTAAAAGTTGTGCGGGACACTAGGAAAGGTTTAAATA
>CAYOXN010000025.1:0-12384 GCA_964407965.1 uncultured Candidatus Saccharibacteria bacterium | reverse complement strand
TACCCCCATGGGTTGGCGCGGGTGCTGGTGTGGTAGGAACAGGCGTTGTTTGGGGTTTGGTCACCACCGGATGCGGGGCATTTAATATGTGGCTCAAATTTGCCGCCGCAGGCATAGTGGGGGGTTTGGGAGACGCCTGGGTTACGGTAGCTACGGTGGGGCCAGGTGCTGGCTGTTGGGTGCTTAATATTTTTTCCAGTTCCAAAACCTGTTTGTCATTCATTAAATCCAAAAGCGCCAGCCATTCTTGGCGTTCGGTATCGTTCAATACTGGCGAGGTGTGTATAAGCTCCTTAAGTTTTTGTTCCTGTTGTGGATTCATGGTAAATTCACAGATACACTGATTATTGATTTCACGGATTTAAAAAATTTGAGTCCCTATGTCATGGCGAATGCGCCGCGAATGGTGAGATAATATTTCCCCAAATGACATCTCTATTTTTCAAATTTTAAGTCAATTAGAAATTTGGTCAATTAGGTTAATTCTTAACTTTCTTTTTTAATTCATCTAGCTTTTGGTTTATTCTCTGCTCTTGCCGCTTTTGGCGTTCTATTTCTTCTTGTTTTTTCTTTTCCATTCCGGCTTTAATAGTGTCCATGCTTACCGGCGCACTCCCATGTCCCGAAAGCCGTAAACCGGTCTTATACGGGTCTGCTTCCGCGAATTCTACCCGAGCAGGGGCTGCCGGTATCTTTGGCGCAGGTTTTGGCAGAGGAGGCGTTTTTAAAAATGGCTTGGGCGCCACAGGTAGTGGTTGTGGGATAGGCCGGGCAAGATCGGGCCGGATGCGCGGTTCTAGTTGCGGAGACATACCAACCAATTCCTCAACCACAACAGGTTGGGCAGAGGGCTTGTTAAATTCCCCGCCATACTCGTGGAGGTTCCTGTACATTTGCCATAGAGCCCTGGTTTCCTGGTAGCGCACAACTGGGTTTTGGAGCCATGCGTACAACTTGAGTAAACTTTCCACCGCTTCTTTTTCTTCGGCATTGAGCCCTACAATGTTTTTGGAACTGCTTAAATAATTTACCAATTCCAACGTACCCCGCTGGTTAGCGGCCCGGGCCGAAAAAGCTATATAGTCTTTTATCCAATTTTCTGCCGTAGGCGGCAATTGCACATTTTCCAAGACTAAGGGTTTAGACGTAATAGGTAACTTGCTGGCGATGAGCGTCTTAAGCATATTTGCCGACCAGCCGCCGTCTGGCTTAGGCACCCGTTCAAAGTAAAAGTACTTCACATATTCGGCCATGTCGGGCACTTTATGCAACCACAAATCCAAGTCATTCCTAATGGCATCCAACATGACTTGCGGGGTTAAAGCGTCTAAATAATATACTTGCAAGTCAATAATTCGGCTATTTAACCGCTTAAAATTTCCGGGAGCAATGAATTTTTTTGCGTCTAAAGCAAACGGCAACAAATACCGGCCATAATCTACCCGGGCGCTGTTTTCAAAATCTTCCAAGAGGCTAATCCACGGCCCTTCTTGTCCTTGGCGAAGAGCCTGGGTTGCAGACATGGCTTGTTTACATATTTCCAAAAGCACCTTGGAGACTAACCGAAACTCTACCGCAGAAATTTGGTCTTCCAAAAAACCAAGCCCAAACACCCCTACTGTTCCAAGCAAGTCTTTCCATTGACTCTTTGCGTCTTCCGGGATACTAACCCTTGCCAGTTTATTAATAATGTTTTGCTGTTTGTCCATAAAACTAAATTATATTGGCGGGATGGGAGGCTTATTTATCCCGGCGGGAGGCCCCCAATTGTTATAATGCCCTTGTGCCTTTTCATCAAACTTAATAGTTTTAAACATACTTCGAATGTCGTCTTTTATTTCGTTTTCTCTCACAACATTTCCAGCAGCAGCTTGTAATTGATTATTATAAAATTCAAGCAAGTCTGCAAATTCTTTAGATTTAAATTCGTCAGCCTCGTTATACTTAGCCCCGTCAACATTAAATTTGGTATAAGCGCCGATTTTAAATTTCGAGAACTTTTCGGCTTTGGTATCCACATAAGTCCGACGAGTGTTCAGTTCCCGCCTGGCATCAGCTACCGTAAAAGTTGGGTTATCTTCCATAATCCTAGAAATTTCCGCTTCTTCAAACTTATCTTTTTGGATTTCTATGGCAGCATTAATAATGGGCGTTGAGTCTGAGTGCAAGTCTGCAAGGGTGGTAGCTTTTTTGGGTTGCATACGGTTACCTTGGCCATATATACGGTTGTCTACTGTGAGCATGTGTTCCAAATGTTCGCGTGGTGAAGAAAAACCATTAGTTTCATGGTCTATTTCAATATGGTGCGACCAATGCACGCCACGCGCATGGGCTTGAGGGTCAAGCTTACTGAAGTTGCTGGATACTTCGGCAGATCCTTTTATAAAACCTTCATAATTTTTATACTTAGCCAAATCGTCACCATTCGTAACCACGCTCTGCTTGAGGGCCTCCATTAATTCAGTATTGGCCTTTACGGTAGCGAGTGCTTTTTGGAACGTTATAGGCCTTCCTTGTTGTGCGGCAATAGCCTGTTCATTCCTGGCTTCCTGCAACACCCTATCCTCTACGGCTTGGTTATACTGGTCAAACTCATGTTTGCCTTCCACTTCTTCATGCGCAAAATCATACTTTATCATGTGCGGATGACCATGTGCCGTTGTGTACATTTCAGAGTACCAGCCTTCGTCGTTGTTATAACCAATTTTTGAAAGTGCTGTGGAATAGTGAGAAATTTGGGCGTCAGTTCCATAGCCATCGGCTTCCATTTGGTTCATAAATTTAACAAACCCCTCACGACTGGCATCGTACTTCAAATCTAAAAGCAACTGGTTCATGCCTTTATTTCTCGCAAGTTCAAATATTTGCCCCCAAATGAATTTTTGGGCTGCCCAATCTTTCTTTCCGGTAGCCAATGCCTGCTTTACCCTGTCTATGGTTCCGCGCTCCCCACCATAGGGCAGTTCTTTTCCGGCTTCCGCAACCATATGCTCTGCCGCTTCGGCTTGGGTGTCTGTAGAAGGTTCTTTCCAAAAGTCGGAGACAATATTTTTTGCAGCCCCTTCGGCCAAGTGTTCTACGTCATGCTTGCGTTTTTCTGACCGTGCCGAAAATTGCTTGGCTAAAGTACCCATATTAGTCGCTGCAAATGCGGCCCTGCCTAATTTTTTACTGCCAAACAAGCCTTTGTCTGCCCAGCCTTGGGTAATTTCTGTTTTTTTGGTAAGACCCCAATTGGCGGCCTTTTCGCCCACCCACTTGGCTGCGCCAGCAGGTGCTGCAAACGGCAGGAACATACCCTGTTTGGCTATTTGGGTCACCGCGCCGGCTCCCATGACCCCAAATTCTTCGGCAACTTTTAGCGAAGCGAGCAAGAACACAAGCAAAATTACATTGCTCGCTGTTTTAAATACAAAAAGTGCAAAAGCCGAATCTCCAAGCTGGGCAGTAGTTACGGTTTGCAAAAGCGATTGTGCGCGGGTTTGGGAAGAAATAACCGCTGTTAAGTTAAGGAAAAACGCCATGAGTGGCGTAAAGAAAGCGTATTTTATGAAGTAACTCCACCACTGGCCCCTAAAACCAGCGGTAGACGGCAAAACGCCCGCCACATAAGCCACAGGCGACACCATAAGCAAAAGCCACAAAGCGACAATGCGTACCACTAAAAAGATGGCTATGGCAGCAAACACCAAAAAGCTGCCTACGGTAAGCGAGGCATAGAAAAACATTGTAGCGGTGTTGGTCAGCCCTGACTGTTGGCTGACGCCTACATCCCACACGGCAGTCCGGATATTAGTGACCATGAGGTCGCGTGCCAGCGAGCGTATGACTTCCACGTTATTTGGCAAAAATTGGCTTTGGAGGGTGTCGGCCAAGCCTAATATGGCTTGGGCTATGACTAAACTAAAGTTCACCAAAAGCGCGGCCAAAATAAGCTGCACAAGCAAGTGTCGGTACTTGTAGCTCTCTACCCTAAAAAGCGTAGCCAAACCTATGGCTATAAGAGCAGCTATAAATACTAAATTACAAACATTACGGATAATTTCCCAACCGGGGTATATGACATTTACGAACGTGTCCGTATACGTCCGTATGCTGAGCATGGCCTGGATAAGCGGCGCTATAAAATAATAGAAAATAAAATAAACAATTTCGCTTACCAGCTGCAGCAACGCGCCAATTATTTTATTTACCAAACCCCATATGGTATTTTCATTATTATTCGTTAAGTTACCACCGGTCTGGACTCCGGTAAGTCCGCCCTGAATTACATTTGCATCTACCCCGAAATTATATTTTGCGGGGCCAATCCCGGTAATTACATTGCCTGAATTATCTAGGGCAACGGCAGTAACCACATAATTCTTTTCTTCTCGGGGATAATTGCAACTAAACATGGCACTTGCTGCAGCAATTTCGGCAGAGACTCCGCCATCTTCACACGTGTAGCGGTACTTTGCAGGGCTAACCCCTGTCCCACCAGGATTGAATACAATTGCAAACTCAGCTGTAATGTTTGGAAAACGTGAGGTAATGTTTGGATTTAAGCTAAATTCTGCATTTCCTGATGCTGAGGCAGCCTGAACATTCAAAGAAAACGTCCCTACAAGTTTCTGGTTGGTAGCGGTTCCTGCCCCCACCTGACTATAATAAAAGGCCAATTCAACTTGGTTATTTCCTACATTAAATTCTTGAGCCCGAATGCTTAACGTTACCGGGCCAGGGGAAGCACCCTTCCCTGATGAAGGACTGAGTGTGATAGTTTTTGAAGTGGTTAAGTTCGTAGCCCCAATGGTATAAGGTACATCAGCGTTGGGATTAAAATCATTTGGAATAAGTGTCGGAATGACAGTCAGATTCGTATTTAACTTAGGAGAATTATTTGGAACTTGGACATTAATCCTGTCGGCGGCATGTGCCCGAGTCGGGTAAAATGCAACTTGGAATATTAATAAAAAAGACAACAAAAGCATTGCTTTTGCTACAATCTTTTTTAAGCTATTCTTATGTAATTTATTTAATTTAAAATTTATTTCAAAATTCATGAAAGGAGAGCAAAAGCGACTGAATTGATACCAAAATTATACCACAAACCATAGGCTTTCTCAAAATCCCGTCAACTTACTATATTTATAGCCTTAAAACGGGTTATACACAGTACTATATGGGTCTGCGTCGTACTTTTCTCTGGGGCATTTTGAAAGTATGTACAAAGTTTTTATACTTCGCTGTCTCAGTGTGCAAACCAAAACCCCGTCCCGCCAAAGGCGGGACGGGGTCAGGAAGGTAAAATTAATTCGAACTTCGGAGCGGTACGGGGTTTACCCTCAGCGGCACGGTTAACTTTTTTGCATATGCGCCATATACGATGCCTTCGTCAGCCGGCGGCCCATAAGTGTTTCTGCAATAAATATCTGTTCCTCCATTGGCTATGCATTGGGCGTACGTATTTACCACTTGTGAATCCGGGGGTATATTGTTTATTTCATTATAGGTATCCGTGGCAATATCCTGTCGGGTGGCATTTTCAGAGGGTGGTTGGTACGTTGGCATATTGTCCCGGTTAGTGGGATTCAAGTTAGGCACTTGGAATTTTATATCCGCTTGGCCGGAAGCCAACAGCTGGCCTTGGGCATTCGCCCCGGAGTAGGCGGCAAAGTTATATACACCTTCTCTTGGCAAATTAAGCGATGCCGTGCCGGAAAGCCGGTTAAACGCAAGGTTAAAATTATTGGGGCCGGTTAAGATTACAGACTTAACCGACGGCAAGTCTTCCACATTCCATTCGAAAATGAAATGGTTATTGCCGTCACCGCCGGGTTTTAGGTTAAACAAGGAAACGGCTTGCGGCTCTGACTGTTGCAGCAAATTGGTTTGAGGACTGCCAGCGGAACGAATGACGTCGTTAGCGGCAATATTTGCAGCTTGGAAAACGCCATTCATTAAGAGTTGATTATTTGGTTTACCCCCTCGAATTATATTGGTGGTATAGTTACTGGCCAAATCGGAAACAAAGTTCGCCCAGAATGGCATATTTTCCGGCTTGGCAGCTGCGGAGCTGTTAAACATGGAGTTTAAATACCCCGACAAACTGTCGGCTATAAAACCGCCGGGATTTTCCAGAGACTCACATAACTGTATGGAGCCAGGACTGGTTTGCGGCAAATTTTTTAATTTATCATTCGCAGCGTTAAATTCCCTGGAAACTTGTTCTACCTCCTTTGGGTCAACTTGCTTGGTCTTGTCAAATGATGCGGCCATCATTTTAGTCATAACGAGCCGCTTTTGCTGTACTTCTCTTTGCAGGCTTGACCGTTCATTGTCCAGCTGGCGTGACTGGGCCAAAGAATTGCTGCAATTGCGTATGGAGGCAAAGCCTTTGCTTTGGGAGACTTCCTGCTGCGCCGTGGCTAACCCCTGGGCTTGGGCATTCGCCGCACGCACCTCGTAAACATCTTGCATAAAAAATGGGTTGGCTTTACCCGTACCAGCTTGCGCCAATTTTACATAATAATTTGGGTCTGAAAATTCTAATTCTTCGGGTACAAAACCTAGTGCCTCGTCGGTTTCTTGACGTATAAGAGGCAATACATTACCCCCCACCTCGTCATTTTTGAGCAAAGAATTTAAAATCATTTGCTGCTGGTTGTTTGGATAATTTTTCTGTATATAGTCCGTAGTATAAACCATTGTCCCGACAGCATCAGCATATTGCAAATAATTGTTAATTTTATATTTTGCAATGGTATTATTGACCACTCCGGTAACAATATTTTTTGATAAATTATTGATTAGTTTAGTGGCTATGCCAGCCATGACATTTTTAACCGATTGTGAAGATTTGGCTTTTAAATTTTCTATCCGCTGGTCCAAACTCAAAATTTTTCTGTTTAAATAATCTTGTTGCCTCAACATTTCTAGCCCATCTATTACCGACAAAATGGGCTTGGTATTCAAAGCCTGTAAGGCGGCTTCCCTACAAGTCTTGGCATAAGTAAGCTTTATGATTCTTTGATTCAAATATGCAACTTCGGCAGGGTTGGGACCAAGAAAAGAAAAACCTTTCGAAAGGCTATCGGCCATGCTTTCCACTTGGTCTAGTTTTTCTGCTGGTTCGCAAGCCGCTTCGGTTGCTGCTTTTGTCGGTATAAGTGCGGCGCCGGATACTCCGGGAAGTCCGGTTGAGATTGCCGTAGAAACATTGGCAGAAGCACTAGTTCCGGTAAATACAGCTGTAACTTTGTTTGAAACTGCACTGGAAATAGTGGAAAAGAAAGACGCTACTGCCTTGGGTCCGACCTCAATAGTAGTTAGTCCAAATGCTGCGGCTGATGGTGCCTGAAATAAGACAGCCAAAATAATTAAACCTGCAATTGTTTTTTTTATATTATTTACCATAAAGTTACGCCGTAGGCTTCTTCTATTTCTCTTTCTGTCAGAGACAATTTATCCGTTAATGCTAGAAGCCCGGAACTTAACGTTTCTATATTTACAGCCCCAGGTTCCTGAGCAGAATTATTTGCCCATTGTATAAGGGACTCATAATACATCAATTTTAGTTTGTGATAATTTTGGATTTGGGAAGGTACGGGCACTTTGGCTAAATCTAAAATTAGTGCATCAAGTTCGGGGCGGGCGGCTTTTGCCGCTTCCACGTCTTCACCCGAAACAGCAATAAGCAAACCCATGGCATTGTGTGTGGATTCGACCAACACAACCTGATTGGCATATTCCATAACTGTTGTTGCGTTAGTGGGACCATCTAATATTAAAACTTTTATTGCGTTTAGCACTTCGTCCGGAATGTCGCTCGCAGAAGGCAAACCTTCTATCTGGCTCGCGGTACTAGTACCGGCTACCAACCCTTCGGAAAAATTTGGGTCCACAATGGCTAGTTTAGCGATTTCATCTTGGTTGTCGCCACCCGTTTGATAATTTTGATTCATTTCCATTGCTACTTGCCGTTCAATTTCTGCTTTAGTGACTTTTACTTTTTTTTCTTCACCAGCTTTTACATGTAGTGTAAACCCATTTTTCATAAAGGTGACGCCCACAAGTAAAACGGCGCATAAAGCTATAAGCGCCAAATGGCCTCCGTGTATTTGTGCCTCCAGGTGTTGCCGATCCGATTGTTCCATATGTGTTTTTTGTTTTTTTGCGGTATTTTTTTGGTTGCAAACGCACAAAAACTAGCCTTTGAATTCAGGCCAAAACCAAATAGATATTAGTGATTTTGTATTTTGCTTTTGGTTTCTTGTCTCGAACTTTGACGTTCTGTATATATTATAGCACACTTTAAATTTTTTTGCAATAGGCGGTAAAAAAAGTTATCATACAAATATGGCGAAACTCAACCTGGTTAAAAAAATAATCATTGTATGCCTTGGCGTTTTTGTAGCGGCGGCGTGTACAAAAAAGCCCGAACCCATAGCCCACTACACCACTCCCCTTACGGTAGGCACCCACAAGCTTTGGGTAGAAATTATGGATACCGATACCAAGCGCGAACAGGGGCTTTCCGGCCGGGAAAAACTTGCTGACAACCAAGGCATGTATTTTAATTTTTCCGGGACAAACCAACAGCGCCCCGGCTTTTGGATGAAAGACATGAAGTTTAATATAGATATTATTTGGATAAAAAATAATGTTGTTGTGGGCATTACAAAAAATTTGGAAGCGCCTGCCACTGCCTCTTCAACACTGCCGGTTTACTACCCGCCAGCGGACATAGATACGGCATTGGAAGTGAACGCTGGTTGGGCGGAAAAATATAACATTCGCACAGGAGACATGGTAACAAAAAAATAACCGACCTAAAAATATTACATAAAATAAAAATCTTCGTGTCATTAAAGTGACCACAAATATGAACGGGCAGCTACCAACTTCGCCCCGCCGTCGCTAAAGCTAAGGCGGACAAGCAAGGCTACGTCGGTCAAGAAAGCTAGCCCCTACAAAAACATGAACCTTCGCCTGTCCGTATAACGGACACCCTCTCCCCTTCCTGCATAGGGCAAAGAGGGCAACAATGCTAATAAAGAAAATAAAAAATAATCACCGCTTAATTTTTTTACAAACACTAAAACAAAGTCATCTTCTCCGAGAAGATGACCTTGTTTAAAAATTAAACCGCTTTGCTCGAAACAAAAAAATTAATTTAATTTTTCTAAGAGTGCCACCCACTGTTCGAGTCTCAAATCTTGAGGGCGGGTTTTAATGTCTATGTCCACGTCCGCTAAAATTTTTAACACCCGGTCTTTCGGAAGTTTATAATTGTTTGTCAGCGTGTTATGGATTTGTTTCCGTTTGCCCGCAAAGCATGCGCGTACGAGTCCGAAGAATTTTTTTTCATCGACAGGATATTTTGGTTTGGGAAAAACGACAACGTGCAAAACCGCGCTGTCCACTTTAGGTGCCGGGTAAAAACTTTCGCGTGGTACCACCTGGACCAAGCGCGGCTCGCCATACAACTGTACCGAAAGCGACAAGACCGACAACTCCCCTACTTGGGCCGTGGCATTCTCGGCAACTTCTTTTTGGATAAGTACGGTAACCGATTGGGGTTTGAATTGTGCGGTCAAAAACAATTGCAAAATTTTTCCGGTAATGTAATACGGAATGTTGGCGACAACCTTATAGCCCGATCCAGATCTACGAATCACATCCGGATTTTCGGATACCTGCGGATTTTTATTTCTGTAGTTTTCTGTAGGTCCGGATGATTCCGTAGGTCCGGATCGCAATTGTTGGCTAAAATCATATTCCAAAATATCCGCAATTTCATAGCGGAACGTTGTGGGAAATTCTTTCTTTATGGCTTTGAGGATAGGTAAAAACTTTGGGTCTTTTTCTATAGCCAACACCTTAGCCCCGCGCCCCAAAAGCGCGCGCGTTAAGTTGCCTATTCCCGGGCCCACTTCCAAAACCATATCCCCTGCTGTAACACTGGCTGCATCGAGCATACTCCCTAACACTTCTTCGTCCAATAAAAAATTCTGGCCGTACGTATAGTTGGGGGAAAAATTATATTTTCTTAATATAGATTTTAATTCTTCAATACTCATATAAATGTTCTAAATATTTCTGTTATAAATAGACATACGGAATGCCTAATGGCCCATCTTGAAATGCAAGTAGTACTTAGGCATTAATTAATTGGGTTTGTTTAGGTTAATTAGGCCAATTAGAAATTAGGCCAATTTAAAAAGGCATCTCCTCATAACGCTCTTCCCCATTATCGGCAGAAGTATTTAAAAATGAATCGTCAAAACTCCTGCCTTGAAATTCAACCTGTTCTTCGGGCAATGCGCGCAAAATGCGGGAAGGTTGGTTATATTGGAAGTTGCCAAACGCCCGCCTATGTCTGGTATAGGTTAAATACAAATTCTTGCGGGCACGGGTCAGGCCCACATACGCCAAACGGATTTCTTCGGAAAGTTCGCTCGGCTCAAACAAAGACCTCGAATGCGGCAGTATGCCTTCCTCGAGCCCGGTTAAAAATACCGTATCGAACTCCAACCCCTTGGCACTATGCAAGGTCATAAGCGTAACACAGTCTTTTTCCTGGTTTTCATCCGCTTCGGTAATAAGGGCCACCTCTTCCAGAAATTTTTCTAACGCGGGCTTCCAGCCTTCGGCCTGGTATTTTTCGGTCACCGTAAACAATTCTTCCACGTTTTCCCATCGCGCTTCACCCTGCTCTGTGCCATCCCTCAACCATTGCTCGTAATGGGTTACCTTTACGGCCATTTTGGTTATGGCTGTCAAACTTTCGGATTCCGGCGCATGGGCCAATTGGTCTATGAGCGAAAAAAACGAATCTACGGCCGTGCCTATTTTTGGCCCGAACTTAACCTCCCCCAATTGGCGGCGGAACTGGGCAAGCCCCAAAGCATTGCCGCCGCTGGCCAATTGCACACTTTGGCGCATTACTAAGTCTTTAATAATGCCATAGGTTTTTTCACCTATGCCGCGGGCCGGTTCGTTCAATACGCGCTTTAAACTCACCAGGTCACGAAAATTTATGGCCAAACGCAAATATGCCAATACGTCCTTAATTTCCTTGCGTTCATAAAACCTCAAACCTCCTATAATTTGGTACGGTATGCCGCTTTGGATAAGCACTTCTTCCAAAGCCCGGGACTGCGCGTGCGTCCTGAACAAAATGGCATATTCGGTAAGGGGCAAATGTTCTTTGGGCAATTGCGGCAAAAACGAATTCCGGCCCAGTACGCTGCCGCTTTTTTTATGGGCCTTCTTCAGGAAATGGTCCAAAATGGAAAAACCGCCACCGCTTTCCTCTTCGGGCTCATATTCTATTTCTTCATTGGGAGCGCCCTGGGTTGATGTCTCTATAATTTTTTTGGCTATGAACTGGGCTTCGGCAACCTCGTCCTCCAGTTCCCTCACTTTTACTTTGGGTCCATGGTCGTTTTGGGTCCATAAGGTCTTGGGTTTTTGTTCGGGATTGAGTTCAATGACCTTCTGCGCCGCAGCCAATATGTTTTTTGTACTCCTATAGTTCTGCTCGAGTTTAATGACCGTGGCTTCGGGGAAATCTTCTTCAAAATTCAGGATATTGCGGATATTACTGCCCCGGAACCCGTAAATGCTTTGGGCGTCGTCGCCCACAACAAACAAGTTATGGTGCCCGGCAGAAAGCAAATGCAAAAACACATACTGGGCATGGTTGGTGTCCTGGTATTCATCTACTAATATGTAGCGGAACAGCGCTCGGTATTTTTCCAGCGTGGCCGGCGCAGTCTGGAATATTTTTACGGTCAGCATCAGCAAGTCGTCAAAATCCAAGGCGTTTTGGTGGTACAGGTAATTTTGGTAACGGCTGTAGACTTCCCGGACCAGGTTGTGCAAGTCCGGCTCCAAACCAATAGCCATTTCGGCCGGGGTTTGCAGGATGTTCTTGGCAGAAGAAATATACGCGCGGAACAGGGACGGGGCAAAACGTTTGTCTATATTAAGCTCTTGGATTATTTCCCTGACAATTTTGGTTTGGTCGTCGCTGTCATAAATGGTAAAACCCTTAGTATAGCCCAAGACCGAAATTTCCTGGCGGAGGATTTTGGCACACATGGAATGGAATGTCCCCATATGGGGTATGGTCAGCGTTTTTGCCCCCGCGCCAGAAGCTGTGCCCGACAAAAGTTTTTGTACGCGGTCCTGCATTTCTTTGGCAGCCTTGTTCGTAAAGGTTAGCGCCAAAATATTACTGGGCCCTACCAGCTTTTGTTCACAAAGGTAGGCAATGCGAAAAGCCAATACCCGGGTTTTACCGCTGCCTGCCCCGGCCAAGACCAGCACCGGCCCCAAGGGGGCGGTAACCGCTTCGTATTGTTTTTTATTGAGCGAACTTAAATCCATAGCCTC
>CAYOXN010000024.1:2360-12767 GCA_964407965.1 uncultured Candidatus Saccharibacteria bacterium | reverse complement strand
TAGAGGAAGAAGCTATTCTAAAGGCGTCCCCTGTACCGGAGTTGGTTATTTGGAGCCTAGCGGTGGGGGTGGTGGTACCAATGCCGACGTTACCGGATTTATCTATCAACATTGCCGAAACTGCGGAATTGGAATCTCCCGTGAAGAATTGAATACTGGCGGTACCGTTGCTATTTCCAGTAGATTGAAGCCATAACACCCCATTATTCAAACCAATTGCGCTTCGGTAAGTTGACTGGTTCCAGAACAACAATTTATCACCATTGCCTATAGTATTAGGCGCGGTTGGGGCAGCATATCCACCCATACCAAGAGATACCACGCGACGAGAGGAGGCAGACAAGCCTGTATCGCCTATTTGCAACATTTCAGAAGGGTTAGTAGTGCCAATACCCACATTTCCGCCCGGGGTAACAGTGAGCAGCGAAGTGCCTGTAGACGAATTTATTTGGAAAGCATTGTTGCTGCCTGTCCCCTGCACTAAGAAATTTACGGTGGATGATGTGGCATTTACACCAGCCACGGTGCCGTTATCAAATAGCACGCCGGAAGACAAAGCAGAAGCAGAAGTCCAACGCGCCACTTTACCATTGGTGCCGGAAAAGTTAGAAGCTTGGGCAAAAGTTGTTGATGCGTATGAAAATGAAGGGAAGGTGGAAGAACCATAACTAAATGAAATATATGTGGACGAGCCATAGGTATAGGATGGAGTGCTTAGTAACGTAGCAAACGTATTTGATGCATAGCTATATGTCGGATAATCGGCAATGGTAGCAAAAGTGTTGGAGGCATAGCCAAAACCCACATATGTAGATGAACCATACGTAAACGAAGGAGTCGAAAGTAATGTAGCAAAGGTATTTGAGGCGTATCCCAAAGAAACATAGGTGGAAGAGCCGTAAGCGTACGAGGGCGTATTTAAGAGAGTGGCAAAGGTAGAAGAGGCATACGCAAAACTGGCAAAGGTAGAAGAAGCGTACGCGTACGTGGGGAACACGTCGTTGACATTTAACGTATTGCCGCTCCACGACAAATTATTGCCGGCGGATATTCTGGAAGAAGGTGAAGTATAAAAATTTGCCCATTCGGTCGTAGAAGCGGAAAGCGGAATGCTGTAGCCGGCCGCGGGTGCAATGCTAAAGGTGTGGGTGTTGGCCGAAGACGTAATAAACAAATTCAGTCCGCCGCTTGAAGACGTGGCAAAAGTTTGAGAAGAGCCGACCTGCCCGTTAAGCTGGGTAATTCCCCCGCCCGCTCCGGCATCGCCAGCGCACACAAAACTTCGGGTAGAAGTAGAATAAATTAATTTTTGGGTAGACGTATCACAATCCGGCAGTGTGGTGTAGTCATACCCTACCCCGTTCCCTACTAACATCTGGTGAAGAGCCGGAGCCGTAGACGTTCCCGTGCCGCCATTGGCAATAGGCAATATTCCCGTTATGTCGCTTGAACTTAAGTTTATGGCCCCGTTAAAGAGCGTACCGCTAGCCGTAGAGCGAACCGGTAAGGCTTGGGTTAAGGTAGAAATGGTTGCCGTGCCGGTAAGCCCAACATTACCCACCACATGCAAAGCAAAAGAAGGGGTAGAAGTGCCTATGCCTACATTGCTGCCGTTTACAAATAGGCTGGTGGAAGGCGTAATAGATGCCGCGGTAGATTGGTAATACCCAACCGCAAACGGCGTGCCGGTAGCCACATTGCCCGAACCGCTACCGCCGGACCCGCATGAACCGCCGCCGCAATATATATTGCCGGTAGCATAAATATCACCCACTACCGTAAGCGCCGATCCCGGGGTGTTGGTACCTATGCCCAAACGGTTATTGCCGGAATCAAAAAATAAATTTGCATTGCTTTGGCTAAGCCCATTCGTGCCTTGGAAAACCAAACTGCCTGCCTTAAAACCCAAATCCAAACTGCTTTTTGTGGTAGTGGCGTGCGTGTTATTGCCGGTAAACGTAGTGTTGCCTTTAAACTCCGCGGTCCCCTCGGATATAAACGACTCATACACCCGCGCTGTCTGGGTCACAAATTCTTTTGCCGACAAGTAGGTAACTCCCAGCACGCTGCCCGGTGTAAATGAATTGCTGTTACCGGCAGGCTGAATGTACGTTACCAAACTGCTGCCCGACTGTCCCGGTTCTCCCTTCTCTCCCTTTTCGCCTTTTTCGCCTTTGAGTTTCCCTTCCGCAATATACGCGTCGAGCCGCTGGTCTATAAGGGCATAAAGCTGGTCAAAGTTTTGCACCTGGTCTTTAGTCACATTTTGTATGACAACGCGGTCGCGGATAATCCGTTCCGTAACGAAGGTAGATGTCGCCCCCGAATATTCTTGGGTAATGGTTTGGCGAATTTGCGGGAATACGGAAATGGTGTCTCCGGTTTTTTTTGGTTGGCCTGCAAATATATTCCAACCCGCCAAGAGCACAACCGCCAGTAACGTCACTATGCCAATAGCTTTTTGGCCGGCGGAGCTTTCCTTAAAGCTCGCATAAAGTTTGTTTACTGTTTTCTGGTCGAGTCCTGTGCTGCTTTGGCCTGTTGCTGCTATGCCTGATTGGAAGTCAAAATTGGAATTGAGCGGCAATTGGCGGAGGGGATGGTTTCTCTCCGGGCTTGTATGGGTAATTACCGGCGCGGTTGCCACATGCTCCCGTTCCATACCTTCTTCGGCCAACGCTTGTTGTCCGGTAATAATTTTTTCAAATTGCTCCGGGTTTTTTTCAAGCACGTCCAGCAAGAGCCTGTGTCCCGCTACGCGTTTTTTCATTTTTTTCGCGCTCAATTCTACCGAGTCCAAAGCGCTTTCCAAGTTATGGAATACTTCGTCTTTTAACTCGTGCAATTTTTGGTCCGGGTTAAAGACTACGCTAACTTTGGGTTCCTGCCCTTCCTTAAATTCGGGCTGGGCATTTTCTGGAGCATTATTCTCTGACACCTGCACTCGTACGGGAATAGCCTTGCCTGTTTCATCTACGGCGGTGAGTGTTTCAGTACTGAGGTTTTTTACAAATTTTTCAAAGTCGTTTTTAGCTACAACCCAGCTTCGTCCTACTTTAAAACCTGGTAGCTTGCCTGTGCGGCACAAGTAACCTAAATAATCCGGGTGGTACCCGGTTATTTTTGAAGCCTCTTGGAGAGTCAAGAATTGATTGTTTTTTTGTTCCTCAGGGCCTTGCACAGCGAGAAATATTTAATAAGCTTACTTTTTAAAAACTGCTTTAGTTTCAATAGTATTTTTCAAATCTCGGATATCCGAGATGCCTACATTTATTATAAAAAGTAAAAAACTCTTTGGCTATACTTTAGACAAATATTTATATACGCTTACAAACTACCAGTTGTATTTAAAATTTAGCCATTTTTTTAGTTTCATTTTCTTATAAAAATTTCGATTAAAAAACATACATTTCCCCTAATAAATCCTTATGTGAATTTTAAAGTGTGTTTTTTACATAAATTGAATATTGTTTTAAGAAAATAAAATGAAATATGAAACAACTGATTACAAAAACCATACTATGACTATTAGCGCTTTTAAAATGTATCAGTTTATAAAAGTATATACTTTTTATATATAATGCTAATTATAAATATTAAGCTTATAAATTATGTTTAACAGTACAAAATGCATTAAATATTATATTTTATTGCGCGATTGTTTCACTTTTACTAATTTGCTTTATATAAGAGAAATGCTATTTTTAATTTTAAAAATTAACTAAATAAGCCAGACTATAATTTATGTAATAAGTCAAAATTTAAAATTATTTAGTTTTGGGTTTATCCACAGAAAATAATTAAAAATTTGACACTTTTTTTAGGAAGGCATATTATAGCTTTACCAATTTAATACCAGTATGTTAGGGAAGCGGGGTGAAATTCCCCCACTGTGCCGCAACAGTAATGTCATTGAATGATTAACAAATTTGCTGATTGAATGATTTTTCTACAATCACTATATTCGCAAATTTTTAACTCCTTCAATTACTAAGTCTGGTCGCTAACATGCTGCTGTCTCCCGAGCAGGATAGAGCTTTTAAGTATCCGCCTGCCATGGCGGATTTTTTATACTTCCGCTTTAATACCCCGACGGCGTGCCGCGAGGTATTTCGTATCGGGTTTTGTCATTAACGTACTAGCATATGAAAAAAATTACTTGGGGGTTAAGCTTAGCCCTCATACTCATTCAAACGCTTACGCCCTTCAGGGCAGGTGCCACTTATAACCCCGATACCGCAAAAAAATATTTACTTACAAAAACCACAAGCCCCTGGACCGTTTTAGGGTTAAAGGCTCTTAACGCAAACCCGGCTTCCTTAGACAACTTAAAAAATGTTGCGGACACCCCAAACGATTATTCAACTGCCATACTGGCACTCACCTCTTCGGGTAAGGACCCCCGTACATTTGCTGCAACCGATTACGTGGCTAAACTCAAAACATACTACGTGGGCGGACAATTGGGTGATGCCTCTACCTTAAACGATGATATTTTTGGCTTGCTCGCTCTTGTCAGCAGCGGAGAAAGTAAAACGTCGGAGCACGTAGCTGGCATAAAAAATTATTTATTTTCCAAACAGCAACCAAACGGCGGCTGGGGTTTTATGGTTGATGGCAGCAGTGACAGCAACATGACCGCAGCGGCAATAACCGCCCTTACTGCGTCCGGCGTTTTAGGTACGGATACCCATATCCAAAAAGCCCTCGAGTATTTAAAAACTACCCAAAACGCCGACGGCGGTTTTACATACGATCCCTTAAGCAGTTACGGCAATGCTTCCGACGCTTCGTCTACCGCGTGGGTCATGTGGGCTTTAAACGCACTAAATATCCAACCCAGTACATGGAGCAAAGGCGGTAAAAACCCAACCCAATATTTGGAGTCCCTCCAAACCGAAAGCGGATATTTTAAATACCAATCTGCAAGCAACGAGGATGCCTTTTCAGCCATAACTACCAGCTATGCCGCCATTGCTTTGTCAGGCAAAACCCTACCGCTAGCCATATACGGCTCAGGCAGCCAAAACGTAAATGCTGCAGTACGCATAGAAGGCGGGCAAGAACCGCTGTGCTCGGTTACCGTACCGGGACCTACCGCATTGGAGGCCTTAAAAAATGCCGCTACCGCATGCAACTTAGTTATAACCATTAAAGAAACGGGTTTTGGGCCTTACCTTTCCGCCATAGGCAGCGAAACTTCCCAAGGCATGACAGGTTGGATGTACTTAGTAAATAATATTTCCCCCGATGTTGGGGCAGCGGATTACCGCCTCCACGAGGGCGATTCCGTGCTTTGGTATTATGGCGATTTTGGCTGGCTTCCCAGCAAACTAACCCTCTCTGCCCAAGAAATCCAAAGCGGAAAATCGGCTGCGGCCACCGTGGAAGAATTTTCACAAAACCAATGGAAACCTGCTGCCGGAGCCACGGTATTTTACGGGGCACAAACCCGTGTCACGGACGAAAATGGCAAAGTTACCATTACCCCGAGTGACGGCTACTACGCCCTCTACGCCCAAAAAACCGGCTCTATCCGCAGCAATAGCCTAATGTTAAAAGTAGGCAACCCTTCGTCAGGCAGCGTCACGCTTTCGGCTAACGCCGGCAGCGGCGAAGTGTTAGGTGAAAATACCAATCAGCCGCAAAGCAGTATTTCATTTACCGTTTCCCCTAATGGGCTAGCCTTTGGTACCATAACCGCAGGCAGCTCGGTAAGCAAAGAATTGCAAATAGCAAATACCGGGACCCAGGCCATAACCGTAGAAGCCGTAGTCAGTGGCGACCCCTTGTTTACGGGCAACCTCCTGCTTCAAAATACCGGATGGCGCAAATTCCATACCGACATAACTGCCGGCCAAAATAAAAACGTCCAAGCAACCCTGAGCGTCCCCGCGGGCACGGCTCTCACGGCAGGCCAAAAAAACGGCACGCTTATTTTTTGGGCAAAAACTAACTAAGGCAAAAAAGTCCCCGCACCAGTCGCTCTGACGTTTGTCGGCTCCGGTGCGAGACAGACCTATAGGACTTATTAGACCGATAAGGCATATGACACATAAGGCTAACCCCATGACCACTTTACGATTTATTTCCATTCCCATAATCCTTACCCTCTGCCTCCTGGCTTCCCCTGTTGGGGCAGCGGGCATAGAGGTATCACCTGCCCAAATTGAATTTTCATTCCCTGAAAAAATGACTGAAAAAACCGTGCTGATAACGGTTGCCAACCCAACAGCCGATGTCCAAGTATTTGAAGTGTATGCAGACGACTTTCCCCAAAGTTTTACCATCCAACCGGCGAGTTTTACGCTTGAGTCGGGCGCGCGAAAAACCCTAGCCGTAACCCTAAAAAAATCCCAATTGCCCAGCCAAGCCAACCTTGGCCTTGCCGGCACTATTTCTATAGTTGGGCAACCGCTGGCAGAGGGCAGGGTAAATGTAGGTACGGGCATAAAACTTCCCTTTACCATTACCCTCGTGGGCGAGCGCAGCCTTCCCCCTACTCCTTGGCCCAATTGGCTTTGGGCACTTTTAGGCGGAGCTGGCATTTCGGTACTCTGGGTAGTTGGCTTGCTTTCCAAAAAGCATTTAACCAAAGCTGTTTAACGGTTTCGTAATTTTCATTAAATAACGAAAACTATATAAAAAGTGCATTCCGCCTTAGCGGAATGCACTTTTTATATATTGCTAAACGTCCGTACTATAATAAAATGCCAGAATGATAATATGCTTATAATACTTTCTTTCTATGGTGCTGCCCTTGTAGTAAAGGATTTCCTGAACAGTAATAACCCGGTTTTGTTGGGTCCCGAATAAAATTCTATTTTTACCTGGCTTGCCGGAGGCAAGACCGCTTCCATGGTTCCCCGGTCTGCTGCCATGGCTGTGACCGCTACCCCGTTAATGTACAATGAACCGGTCCTTGCCCAGCTCCGCTGCCAGGAAAGCACATACACCCAAGCGTTACCCGAAAACCGCACAGGCTGCCAGGTTATGCGCAACGAACTATTGCTTACCAAAGAGGCTTCGGGGTAGGAAGGGGCCTGCGCTACGGGCGGGGTAAGCGAAAATTTAAAATCTACCGGCCCATGGCCATTGCCTGTGCTACCCTCGGTGCGCCAGTACGGGTCGCCCTGCCACCAATAAGCGCCTGAATCTATAGTGGCTACTGTGCTTGTCAGCCTGGTGCGCAAACCCCGGGTCGCGTTATAAAAAGAATCCCCACCGTAAAATTCTTCACTGACCACATAATACGACATGTTGGCTTGCAAGGTTACCGGAGTCGCAAGCGTGGCATAAGCAAACTGCCCGACTGTTTTTCCTATGGTATTTATACTTACCGTACCCAAACTTTCTGCTCCGTCGGATTGGGGTTCCGGCGTACGGCGAGCAATTTAACCCTGTGCGTTTGCACATTGCCCGAAAGGACCATGCGCCCAAGTTCAGTAACATACAACGGCTGGCTGCCCACAGTTAACTTTAAACCTGCCCAACCGCCATGCTGGTTAAAGGCATCGCCCAATTGCTCAACCCTGACAAATGACCCATTTAACGGCAAGCTAGGGGTAGAAGCAGGTGCAGGAGTTGGCGTCGGGGTAGGAGTTGGAGTGGGTGTTGGTGTTGGTGTTGGCGTAGGTGTCGGACTAGGAGTGGGTGTAGGCGTCGAGGAAGGGGTAGGCGTCGGTGTTGGTGTAGGTGTGGGAGTAGGGGTTATAACCGAACAACTGGCAGCCTGCGCCGGAGCAGCTAAGGTAAGCGCTCCCCTATTGGAATCTGAAATTGAACCCTGCACATTCCCGCTAAAACAGTTATTGGTTAAGCTTATCCCCGTAATGCTCCCGGAAGGCTTTTGGTAAATAAACAAACCGTATTGGGCATTATTTAAAAAATTGTTCCCGGAAAAAGTCACTGTCTGTATACTGCCTTCATCGTTATACACTGCCACACCATGTCGGTAATTGCCTTTAAACGTATTGTCCCTGACATCCACCCCTACGGTTCCCACTCCGCCAAGCGGGTTAATTATTAACCCTATATCCTGGGTTGGGCTGGCACTATTGTCTTCGGCAACGTTGGAGGCTATGGTAAGGCCGTTTGCATTGTAAACCATTATGCCCGCATGCCAGCCGTTGAGCCCGCTGGTATGGTTGTTCCTTACCGTATTTTCCGTAATATCAGAATTTACCAAAGTTACCGGCGCGTAAATGCCTGCCAAGCCGTTATTGTTGGTTATGTTGCGCCTTACGCTTACGCTTTCTACCTGGGCCACCCTGTCATCTACTTGTATGCCGTGCAGGGTATTGAAGGTTAATGTATTATCCTGGATAATCGCTTTGCCCGTACCTCCGTCGCCTTGGACAAACTTTATGCCGGCTCCATTGGTATTGGAAACGGTATTGCGCTCTATGAGCGGCGAAATGCCGGTTACCACAATTCCAGTCGCGCCAATATTTGACAATTGGTTACCCCGAACCGTGGCATACCATTCGGCCAAATCTGTCCCGACATTGCCAAGCCACATGCCGCGGGTCCCGTCGGGGCGGCCGTTGTACGTGCCTTGCCCCGTTCCGGTTATGGTGTTGTTTGAATACGTGTTGTTCCGGTTATTTACCGCGACTACCCCGGCATTGGCCGGATACGCAATGTTCCTTATGGTGTTATTATCAACCATGCAATAGCTCGTGTTAGTTAAGCCAATCGGCGCCGCGCCTATGGAATTACCTTCCCAAACCAAATTTTTAATGGCGCAATAATTCGCATTTTTTACCACAAACATGACATAGGAAAAACCGGGGACATACTGGCTAGACTGCCCCAAGGACTTAAACCCGCCTCCGTTCTCTCCCATAATGGTAATATTATCCTTGCCGGATAACTCTATACCCGAAGCGCCAATCCCTGCCCGGCAGTCTGCGACCAGCGTATCGCCGTTTTGCATTTGCCCAAAAATAGAACGGATAGTTGACGACTGGTCCGCATTTTCATTGCAAGCCGAATAACTGGAAAGCCGATAAGTGGTTGCTGCGTGGACCCGGTAAAACCAGGGAGCCACCAAACACACCAAGGCCAGACTCCAAATTAATTTTTTACGGAAAATTTTGTATGCGCGCATAAGCATAGCGGTAAATAAACGGCCACTCTTCCAATAAGGAGTGGCCGTTTTTATTAATCATTCGACATAAAGACAGCCATAAGTTGCCTTAGGGGGCAACTTCCACTTTTGTCGGCTGGCTTTGGGTATTGGAGAACAGCATGAGGCTGGAATTCAAGTTTACCTGCTGGGTTTCCCCGCCTGGCTGGTTAAAGGTAATTACGCCGCGCTGGGTAAAGCGGGAATAAGCCAATTCGTAGGCCATTGCAAGCGGCAAGGTTATTTTAGCGTCAAACAACAACTTTTTAACTTGGCCTTTGGGCACATTGCCCAAATCGAATACCAAAGTCTGGTTGGGACTTACCGTATTGTTGGTAATTGTGGGATCGTTAGCGGAGCTGCCGTTTACCCTTACATTCCAACCGTTCTCGGGTTGTGACAAATTGGTGAGGTAAGCCGTATATTGCACATTTTGTGCCAAAGCCTGGCCTTGGTCATTACAAACATTTACTTCAAAGGTCACTATATCCCCGCTCTTAAAGTCGCTCTTATTTGCCGGTGAAATGTTAAAGCCATATGGGCCATTGCAATCGGGATTTTGGGAATTGTTGGGCAAACTACTGAAGTTTACGGCTGCTATATCCAAATCGGAGTTGGAAAGGCCTGCGGTACAAGCCGGGGCAAATACCGATGCCGAAGCAATGGCGGTTTTCGGCGATTCACCGTAATCGTTTACAGCCGAAACCCAATAGTAATACTGGCCGCTGGCAACCGTGTCCGCATACAATGTCCCGTTTACGTTGGTCGCTATAGGCAAGGCTGGAATGTTAGACGTCGTATTTCGGTAAATTGTGTAACTCGTCGCACCCGAAACCGCATTCCAAGTCACGGTTATTTGTTCGCAAGCCGTGTTTGATGCATTGACGTTTTGGGGGGCTTGGGGTTTGACATTTACGGTTATGGTATCTACCACTTGTTGGCCTGAGGCATTACTGCACGTGAGGGTGTAAGTTTTTTGGACTGTCACGTTTGTTTGGTCCTCGGTGCCGTTTAGGGCTTTATTACCGGACCAAGAACCGGAGGCTGTGCAAGTAGTCGTGTTGGCCGAAGTCCATGTTAGCTGGACTGTGGAGTCGTAGTCTACCACAATGGGCCCGTCTGAACCATTCGCCTTTAAGTCGCCGCTCGGTGGTGCCGCGCAGGAAGAAGTGGGAGTTATACCGTTAGGGTATGTGGTATCTACCTCGCTGTCGCTAGAAGGACTATGCCAAATTGGGTTATCACCAACTTCTACCCTATATACATATGCTTGGCCT
>CAYOXN010000024.1:0-2350 GCA_964407965.1 uncultured Candidatus Saccharibacteria bacterium | reverse complement strand
AAGTATCTGTATAGTTGTATAAATGATCGCTACTATAGGGGTCTGCCTTTACATTGGCCAAAAAAGTCATGCTTCCGCTACTGTCATAAACGTGATAATCATAACTATTCGCCACATAAGGAGCCCTATATACATTGTAATTTGTGGCATCTCCCGAACCTTTCCATTTTACGCTTATTTGGTTACAAACTGAATTATCCCATACAAACTTTTTATAAGCTGGAGTGGCTGAATTTCCTATTATAGGGCCGGGTATGGCATATATATAATTTGGGCCTGATATGGAACTTCCGGTGCTTGCTGTCATGGAAATAGTGCACCAAAGCTGAGCAGAAATAGGTTTATAGGTGGAATACATTACGGTACCTACGCTTCGGACATCCCCCGGGTTAAGGGTTTCATTGCCTACCGTAGCATTGTTGGCATAACAACGGTTAGCGTTATCTATGCTCGATGTCACGGTTATGGGAGTAAAACCTACATTACGCATACTTACGGTTGGCCTGCTTACGTATTGGACTCCGTTTACGGTAAAGGTACTGGTGCTGCTATTGTCCCCCAAACTTACGTTGCCGCATTCAAGGGGAAAGCCTAGGTAGGTATAGCCGGTATCTTTATCATATAATGGGTACCTTACGCCTGTTACCGAATTTAATACCCAATAATAATACGCCGTATTAACACTATTGCCACCGCTTATTCTCGGGAAACTTAAACCATTGTTTGTAAAATAAGACGTCGTATTTATACCCGATGCCACAACCGCGGCTGTAGATGTGCTGTTGTTGTTTATATTCCTATAGAGCGTGTAAGTGGCGCCAACCGACGATATGGCCGCCCAGTCAAAACTATGGCCGTTACACTGGGTTGTGCGGCTAGACCAAACGGCTGGAGAATTAAATACGCTATATACTACGGTACCGGCACCGGTACTGAATGTAAAAGCATAGGCATCAGCTGTGGTTGTGGAGCCGTTAAGTTTGCACGTGTACGTACCGGGTGCATGGTTAACGGGTGCGTCTACCGTTACCTTAAGGCCAATGCTTTCCCCCGGGGCTATGGAATTGCCAGAAGCCGGGCTGCCGTCGGCTTTGGTTACGGTACACCACGACTGGTCAGGCGTTACCGCCCAGTCCATATTTTTTACCCCGTAGTTAAATATGCTGAAATATTTGGCAGCAGGGGCGGCCTGGCCCACCGTGCCGTAGAAATACAAGTTTCCCGGCACATTTAACATAGAAGAAGTTGCGCGCACATACACTGCCCCTAGTTTGGTAACCGTAGTTTCTCCGCCTGCAGACAGGGAAAAAGTTATGGTATGCATTCCTACGGGCGTATCTTGGGTAAATTTTATTTCATAATTTACCGCAACATCAGTATTAGGGTTTATAGTCTGGGTAAAGGAATGGTTGCCGGAACTGAACGTGTTATTTGTGTCGTTGGTAAACCGGCACGTTGAGTTGGTCGGACACCCCGTGGCAGAAACCGTTACGGCTTTGGGGCCCCCTGAGCCGCCGAACCGATACGTAAGCGCCCAGTATTGGTTATAAGGTGAAGTGCCTGTGTAGCTTGTTGGGTATGCCCACACATAGGGTGCTGGGATGCTTAAGCTTAAATTACTTGCCGCCAAAGCCGGACTGGCGTTTATACCCAGCTGTCCGGCAAGAAGCACGCATATCCCAAATATATAAAATATTTTTTTAGTCATATTATTTGGCTATTGCCGACTGCGTATAATAAATGTTTAATTGCGTACTGGCGCCTAAAGGTTTAAGTTCTACGCTCACTTTTTGGTTTCCTTGTTCCATTTTTATTACCGGTTCTCCCGGTTCGGGCTCCTGGGTAACTTTCCAGCCATTACTTTTTACATATGGCGGATACCACTGCAAGGCGGTAAGGTAGTCCATGGAAAGCGTGGTTATAACCACCGTAGTCCCGGAATTTTCCTCCACTTTTTGTGGTTTTTGGTTGTCTTCGGGTAATACCCCTTTCGGCATAGTTGCCGGGTAACCCAAAAGCTCTAATTGGTCTGAATGGGCTTGTTCGGGGCTTTTAGCCTCAGGCTGTTTGCGTGACACGTTTACCTCGGGGCCATTTTGGGTTAATTCCGTTTTTTTGTATTCTTGCCTGAGCAAGATAACCGAAGCTACGAGTGCCACGAGTACGAGCAGTATCCAAAGGATAGTCTTATGCTTTGGCATTTGTTCCATAAAATTGTAGGTTTTAATTTATTTTATATTTATTAATAATATTTTGTTTACCCAGGTGGTATTTCATTCCTGGAAGGCACTACCCCTTCCTTAAAGAATAGGATTGCTGGAGTATTTACCGTGAACGGGGCGACGTTTAA
>CAYOXN010000023.1:0-13033 GCA_964407965.1 uncultured Candidatus Saccharibacteria bacterium | reverse complement strand
AAAGCCGGCATACGGTTTACTTCCATAGCCGCCGGTAAACTCCGCAGGTATTGGAGCTTGAAGAATTTCCTTACCCCTTTCGAGGTAATTGCCGGTTTTGTGCAATCCGTGTTTGTACTTAGGTCGTTTAAGCCCGATTGCGTATTTGGCGCGGGCGGTTTTGTCCAAGTACCGCTCGTCTGGGCAGCGTGGGTTTTGCGCATTCCCGTTGTTATACACCAACAAGACGTTTTTGTAGGCTTGGCTAACAGGCTTTCGCAATTGGCGGCAAAAAAAATAACCGTAACGTTTGAAGAAACCATGAAAAGTTTTGTCAGCTCCCTAGGGCTTATTTATTCACACCGGAAAGATCGGGTCCTTTGGACCGGGAATGCGGTTAGGCAAAACCTTTTGGGCGTACAGCGCAAAACCGCATTGGCCGAATTACAACTTTCCGGGGACTACCCTGTTTTATTGGTAATTGGCGGCGGCACCGGGGCGAAAGGTATAAATGACATTGTAGTAAAAAGCTTGCCCGAGCTGACAAAAATAGTCGAAGTAATCCATGTTACCGGCAAGGGCAAATTTGTGCAAACGCAAATTCCGCGCTACCATGCCCGTGAATTTTTAGAAAATATAGCTTCGGCATATGCAGCCGCAGATTTGGTCATTTGTCGGGCAGGGCTGTCGACCCTTAGCGAATTATCATACTTAGGTAAGCCGGCAATTATTATTCCCATGCCCAATTCCCACCAAGAGGTAAATGCTTTTTACGTGGCCGCGCATGGGGCAGGGGTGGTCTTGAACCAAAAAGACATAACGCCGGAATATTTAACCCACATTATACGGAATATTTTAATAGATGGCGGCCTGCAAAAGCGGCTCATAGAGCGTATAAGCAAACTTATGCCAAAAAATGGGACTGAAAAAATTGCTGAAGTGGTTACGGCTGTCGCGGAGGGCCGGCCATGAATTTACCCCAACGTCCCAGCGTAGGCTTTGCTTTCAGCGGTTCCGGAAACCGGAGTACTTTTTATATTGGTTTTTTGGAGGGCTTAACGGGCGCCGGCGTGCCTATAGATTATATTGCCGCTTGCAGCGGCGGGTCGCTTATAGCAGCGGCGTATGGGGCGGGAAAACTTGGGGAATTAAAAGAGTTGGCCTTGGGCTTAAATTCTGAGAGCCTTAAGGAATTTATTAAACCTTCCAAAACTAGGAGCGGCTTGTATAGCCTTGCCCCTTTAGAAGAACGCCTCAGGATACTTTTAAACGGTTTGACATTTGAGGAAGCCAAGCCTAAAATGGCTTTTGCTGCCGTGGACATAGACAACGGTGAGGAAGTGGTCCTTTGCATGGGCGATGTGGCCCGGGCAGCATGTATTTCGTGTTCGGTACCGGGCCTTTTTGAGCCCACGCTGTGGGGCAATAGGATTTTGGTAGACGGCGGATTGTTGAACATTGTCCCCATTAACCTTTTGGACCAGGCCGGCATTGAGGTGACTATAGGCATTAACGTGCGGGGGACAAAACGGATATTCGGCCAACAGCAGTTAAGCCTAAAGAAATTTTATAACTGGATGAAGCGCTTGTTGCCGTTTGAGCCTTTGGAAAATTTATTTGATAAGATGTTTAGGCAAAATTCGGAAAAATTTGATCCGCAATCGTACCAGCGGGGCCTCCTGGAAGTGCTAGGGAAAAGTTTGGACGTGGCCATGTGGGCCAACCAAAAAAATCCCGATATAGGTGAGTGTGATTATTTAATAGAGCTGGATTTGCCAAAAATGAAGTATTTTCGGTTCACCCCCGAAACCTTGAAATCGCACTATGAGGAAGGGCTTAAACAAGCAGCCCTGCATGCGCCTAAAATTTTGGAAGTCATTAAGCGGAAACAATTAAACGGAGCTGAACATTAATATGGACATTACTAACCTAAAAAAAATATATTTTGTCGGCATAGGCGGTATTGCCATGTCGGCGGTGGCCGGGTTGGCCAGGCAGGCCGGATACGAAGTGGAGGGTTCGGACTCTAGCGAAATATATAGCCCTTCCAAGGAAGTGCTGGAAGACGAGGGTATTACGTATTTTCACGGTTATGACAGTTCCCATATCCAAAATGCCCAAGCCGACTTGTATGTCTTGTCGGCCGGTGAGGGTGAACAAAATCCCGAAGTAAAATACATACTGGAACATGGCCTCGCCCGTTGCGGCTTTCCGGAACTGGCTTATGAACTTACCAAGGAACGCCTGCGGGTAGTAGTGGCGGGTACCCATGGCAAATCTACCACCTCCGGGCTTATTGGGCACTTGCTGAAAGGGCTCGACGACAGCGCGTTTATGGTTGGCGGGGTATTGCAGAACTATGGCTCGAATTTCCATTCCGGCCAAGGGCATTATTTTGTTTTTGAAGGTGATGAATATAAAAGTGAGTTTGACGACCCGACCCCTAAGTTCCATTATTACAAGCCGGATATTTTAGTTTTGACCAATTTGGAGTGGGACCACCCCGACCTTTTCCCGACGTTTGAAGCCATGCAAGAAGAATTCCGCCAGCTTATTAACAATATGCCGGCAGACGGCCTTATTGTGTATAATGCCGACGACGAACATGTGGTAAAGCTTGTCCATGAAAGCAATGTCAGTTCGGTAAGTTTTGGGTTGGATGACGCCGCGGATTTTTGGGCGGAGCAGTTGGACTTTGGTCCGGAATTTACGGAAATAAAAGTTAAGAATAAATTTACCAAAGACCAGTTAAGCCAGGCCCTTGGGCTTTTGGAAGAATATAAAATCCAACTGCCCGGCAAAATAAACGTGTATAACGCGCTCGCGGCAATTGCCATGCTTCGCGCGCTCGGGTTTTCGCCCAATACTTTTAGCCTGGACTTGCTCACCTATAAAGGCATAAAGCGAAGGTTTGAGGACGTTGGGCGCCGTAACGGGGTAACGTTTATAAATGACTATGCCCACCATCCTACCGCGGTAAAAGAAACACTCGAAGCCGCGCGTTTAAGGTACCCTCAAGCAGCTTTGTGGGCCGTATTTGAGCCGCATACGTTTTCCCGGACCAAAGCCTTATTAAACGAGCTTTCGCTTAGCTTTAAGGCAGCTGACCAGGTTTTGCTGGCTAACATTTATCCGGCCCGCGAAAAAGCCAGCGATGCCGGCATAACTTCCGAACAAGTTTTGGCAGAAGTGCAAAAGCAGCATCCCCATGTCCGGCTTATGGCCAATAAACAAGAGGCTATAGCCACTTTAAATGCTGAAACCAAACCCGGGGACGTTGTCGTAGTCATGGCCGTAGGCAACTTTAACCGCTTAGCATATGATATGGTAGAACAAAAAAATGACAATTAAAGAGAATATCCCATTAGCCCCTTATACTACTTTTAAAATTGGCGGCAAGGCCAGGTATTTTTGCACTGTTTTGGACCAGTTCGATGCTTTGGAAGCCTACGAATTTGCGGAAGAAAAAAAACTTCCGGTATTTATTTTAGCCGGGGGGAGTAATGTCCTTATTAGCGATTCGGGGTTTGCCGGCCTGGTGATAAAAATAGAAGGCCGTGGCATAGAAATAGTTAAGGAAACCAAAAAAGAAGTCTTGCTGAAAGTGGCAGCCGGGCATAATTGGGACGAATTGGTTTCTTTTGCCGTAACTAACGGGTGGTGGGGCATAGAAAACCTTTCCCATATTCCGGGCTCTACGGGGGCAATTGCCGTGCAAAATGTCGGTGCGTATGGCCAAGAAGCCGGCCAAGTATTAAGGTCTGTTACGGTATTTGACAAGCAAACCAAGCAAATTTTAGAATTGCCAAATTCAGAATGCCGTTTTGGTTACCGTTCAAGCATTTTTAATACCACCCAGAAAAATAAGTATCTAATTTTTTACGTTACTTTGCGGCTGCTTAAAAGCGGTAAGCCGAATTTGGGCTACAAAGATTTAGCCGCCAGCTCCGAAATACAAAAAGCTTTGGGCACGGGCGCAGCCGGTGTAAAATTGTTAGAAATAATTCGTCAACAAGTTATACAAATACGTAATAAAAAATTCCCTTTTCCGGTAGCGGCCAAAAACGGGAACGCCGGGTCATTTTTCCGGGGCCCGGTAATTGCCAAGGCTGTGATGCAAAAATTGAAGCGGCAACTCGCTGAAATTTTCGGGTCCCAAGTGGCTGACCGGCTAAACCACATGGAGGCTGCCTTAAAAGTTGAGCAAGGCTACAAGACCCCCGCAGCCTTCCTTATAGACGTGTGCGGGCTGAAAGGTTTGGCTAAGGGCGGGGCGGCTGTAAACATGGCCCAGCCGGCTATTATTTTAAATGCCACAGGCAAAGCCACAGCCCAAGACGTGGTACGGCTTGCCGAAGCGGTGCGCAAGAAGGTGTATACCAGGACCGGCTTACGCTTGCAGTTTGAGCCGGAATTTGTTGGTTTTAAAGACTCAGAATATAAAAGTCTTATGCTATAATATAAATAATCCTTAACAGCCACTTAGAGCCTATGAATTTGAACATAAAAGCAACGAACACAACACTCACTCCGGCAATACGCGAAGCCATAGAAACAAAGCTTGAAAAATTAGCAAAGTTTTTCAAGCCCGAAGATAAAATTCGCGTTGAGATTGAGATAAGCAAGAAACACAAGTCCGGCTTGGTGGCCAGGGCGGAAGTAGACGTCCAACCGCACGGACATTATGCCGAAGCAACGGGAGAGGATTTCTACGCAGCTCTCGATATAGTAATCCCAAAAATTAAAGAACAAATACTGAAGACAAAAGCAAAAATAATTTCCAGACGGAAAAAAACATAAAGCCAACCAACCCCGTTACTCGGGGTTTTTTATTGTCTTTTTCTTAATTTTCTGTGGACAACTTAGAGTTGAAAACCTTTAAAAAACAAAACCTTAAGGCGGATCTTTGAGGTGTATGGAATTTGCCGTGAGGGCTTATATAACTTGTTTCATAAAAGGAGTTGACATTAAAAATTATATAAGCCTTATATATGCCAAACTTTATAAATAGGTTTTTAGAACGCATTAAAAAGTAAGTTACCATGGGGTATTATTTTGAATTAGCAATGTTTCACTTTTTGGGTATTTTTGGACTTTATCGCCATGTTTAAAAAGCATATGTTCAAAGTTCCTGCTTTCTCTTTTCTTTCATTACATTTAAAAAAAATATACAATGTTTATAGGTATAAAATAAATTTTTTGTATAACTAAAACAGTTAAAAAATTTATTGTTTTTGTTACTCTGGCAACTTTGTGTTGCCAGAACTTTTTATTTGCTTTTTCTGCTCATGCCCACAATGCCGAACTGCCGGAATTTTACGAAAAGCAGTATAGGCCGTCCCAGGTAATAGAAATAACCTCGGCTTCCACAACCCCAGGTCTAAAATGGGAAAACCTACCTCAAATATTTACGGCTGAAAAAAAACCTGAAAATATTACAAGCCTGACTTACGACCCGGGGCAAAATTCCAGTACCGGAGAGCCTGTTGTTCCGGAGGTCCAAAATCCTCCCGAAGTCAACGGCAGCACAGAAGGCAATGTACCTGTCCCTGAGGAAAAAGAAGTACTGCCCGAAACTAAGCTTGCCGAAACAGGAACCGAGACTTTGGCCGCAGCCACTTCGGCACCGGAAGTTATGCCAGAAGCTAATACAGTGCAGGCCGATACGACAACGCCGCAAGAAAATTATTCTGGTGAAAATGGTCCTAACGTGGAACCAGTCCACGATCAGGAAACCTTTGATGAAATTCTAGCCCAATTGGCGGAAATTAATTTGGCCGATGCTTTAGGCAGCACTACTCCCGATAGCCAGTTGTTAAGCACCGCTACCACAACGGAAAAGACAGTTGGATTAACCGGGGTGGGCGATGGGTCAAACCTGTATTTTGCCCCGGAGTTGGAATTTTTTGGCTTCGGTCCCTTACCACAGTTTCCCGATTCGGAACTCAGGCCGATAAGCTTAAGTTTGAGGGTTGCCCTTGTGGGCACTTCCGTCCCTAATTCAAAATTAATTGTAAGCGCAGAACATGCTTCGGCCACACCGGTCAAAATAGGCGAATTCCAATTTGATGAAACAGGACAACTTATTACTTCCGGTACTTCAGAATTTATGGGTTTGCCCAACGCCTGGTATGGGCACATGGAAAGTTTAAAAATCAGGCTGTTGTACATGCTGCCCGAAAATTCGGTTACGGCAGGCGGGCTTTTGCGCTTGGACAATATACAGATTGCTGCCACGTTTGACGCCGAAGACAAAGAATTCCTTACCGAAAGCGAATTGGCAAACTATAAGCTAAAATTGCTGCAGCCCCAACAATTTTTGAATTTAAGTTACGAAGACGAAACGCTGCATTTAAACTTGCCGGGAAGTTTGGACAACCCTATTATTGTCGGTTCAAACAACACAAATCCCAAACCCACTTTGCGCATGCTCCTAATGGGCGGAAATGCCAGCACTTCCGCAATGCGCACACAAGAAGTCATTTCGTACCCGGATGCCTTTAAACATACCGATGTGGAATACAGGATCCAGGATACCGGCTTAAAGGAATATATTACCCTAAATTCCCCCGGGCACCCCTCAAGATTTAGGTACTTGTTGAATCTAGATGAGTTTGATTATGACCAGATTTCCCCCGGCAGTGTTAGGTTATTCCAAAAAGGGTTTAAAGGCCAAACGTTATATCTGGCTTATGTCATTAGTGCACCTCTCATGTGGGATGCGGCAGGCAGCACAAGTACTGCCATAACTTTAAAAGTCCAAGGTAACCAGTTGGTAATGACACCTGACCGGGCGTGGCTTAAAAATGCGGCGTATCCCGTGACAGTAGACCCTACCATAGCTGTCCAGGTATTAAATATACATTCCCATCCGTTAGCCGGCGAACATTGGGACGTTGACTTTACCACCCAAGGCGAATCGGATTTGACCATTACGCCCAAAGACCAAGCAACGGTAGACGACATGCAGTTTGAAACCTTGTATTGCGGCAGCGAAGACAGGACTTCCGGAACACAAGTCCTGGCAGGCGATGTTATTTTTTACCCGAATTGCAGTTGTGAGGGCATTGCCCGCATTAGCCACCTGGATTTAAAAACCGCAGACCACCATCTTGAATTCGAGTTCGGTGGCGCAACGGCCGAAGCTTTTAATGCCGCATATGTTTGGGATGGCGGCGGGGGAGATGCGAATTGGACTACGGCGCAAAACTGGAGTTCCGACACGGTGCCAGGCGGTTCGGACACTGCCAATTTTGACAACACGTGTGTAACCAATTGTTCGCCGACCATAAATACATCTACCAGCATTTCGGGTTTAACTATTTCGTCCGGGTACGCGGGAACAATTACCCAAGCCGATGGATACACGTTAACGGTTACCGGAGCTTTCTCGCAAGCCGCGGGAACGTTCATTGGCGGCAACGGGACTACAACGTTTATGCAGAATTTTACCATTAGCGGCGGGACATACACTTCGGCATCGACCACTTATTTTTCTGCGTCAAATGACTATACCATAAATGTTAATGTCACCCAGGCTTTTTATAACCTAAGGTTTTTTAACGACTTTTTGGGAGAAACAAAAACCTGGACTATTTCCAGCGGTGATACTTTAGTGGTAAACGGCACGCTAACCCATGTAGATGGCGCCATTGGCACAGGCACCATAGATTTGAGGGGTAATTTAGTACAGGAGTCAGCGGCAAATGGGGGTACTGCAGTGGTGGATTTTGGGGACGATGCAGTGCCTCAAACCTGGACGATTAACGGTGGAATAGGCCCGGTAGTCAGGCTCAACAGCGCTGCTGACGCTTCTGACAGTATTGTTATGAACGCCGCAGGTTCCTTGGGTGGAGCAACAACGACAGCAAGCTTTAGCGGTACCATACCAATTTCTAACCCTTCAAACTACACCCTAGGCATTAGCTCCAGCGGTTGGAGCCAGGCGGCCGGAACTTTTTCCCAGGGCACCATGCAAGTCAGTTTTAGCGGAGACTTTACGCTCAGTGGCGGGACGTATACGGGCGGAACCGCAACCACGACTTTTGGCGGGAATGTCAGTATGCTGGGTGGTACTTTTACGGCGGCCACTACTACAGATTTCCATAATACGTGTTTTTGCGATAGGACAATTAACGTAAATTCATCACAAGAATTCAACGACACGTATTTTTATGCCGATTTTTTGGTCCCGCGGTATTGGGCCATATCTACCGGGGATGTGCTCGTAATAAACGGCAACGTCACTTTCCAGCGCGGTTACATATACGGCCCGGGCACACTGCAGTTAAAAGGCAATGCCGTGCTTGAATCCACATTCAGCGGCTCCGACACATTCATAGATTTTATTGCCACTACTACCGCCCAAACATATACGTTAAATGGCGGTACGGGCCCAGGCATAAGGTACGATGACCCTTCAGACGGCATAGACACCATAGTGATGGCAGCTACCGGCACCCTTTACAGCTACACTATGACTAGCGGTTTTGCCTCGACCTCAAGCGTAAGTAATGCGGGCGGCTATGGGTTTGGGGTAGCGACCTATTCTCAGTCTTCGGGCACATTTAGCGGCGGGACTTTTCCCATGTATGTGAGTGGGAATTTTACCGTGTCTGCCGGCACATTTACCGCCCCCAGCCTGTTTGAATTTAACGGAAGCCACGCAACAATAAATGTCGCTACATCACAGACATTTAATGATGTAAGGATAAACAAGGTTAACATATTTAATGACGCAACCCTGACCATAACTTCCGGCGATACCCTGGTGGTTACCGGTACGCTCGATTTTATGGACGGTATTGTAAATACCGGCACCATAGACGCCCAGGGTAATGTAACCCAGCGTTCTACAGCCAGCGGGGGTACTGCGGTAATAGATTTCGGCAATAATTCGGTTGCCCAAACCTATACTATGCTAGGCGGCTATGCGCCCACTATACGTTACGACAACGCTTCCGATACCGATGATACCATTGTAGTGGGCGGCGCATCGAGCGTAATTACAAATTTAACTTTGGCAAGCGGTTTTAATGGAACCACTACGCTGAGCAACGCTTCCAGCTATGCCCTGTCCATTGTCACTTACACCCAGCAATCCGGCGTGTTTAACGGCGGGGACTATTTGGTTTATACCAGCGGTAACTTTACGGTTTCGGACGGGACCTATGTGGCCCCGACCACAGTGGAAATAAACGGCAGCAATGCCACTATGGACGTAAACGGCACCGTTACGTTCAATAATTTTAAACTAAACAAAAACAACATTTTTAATAATGCTACCCTGACATTGGGAACGGGAGATACGGTAATAGTCACCGGTACTACCACATTTAACGACGGCATTTTAAATACCGGTACGGTTCAATCGCAAGGTAATGTTGTGGTGGTCTCAACTTTTGACGGGGGCACTTCGTCTTTGGTTTTTACGGGATCGGCAAACCAGACATTTGACCTAACCGGCGCCACAGGCACGTTTAATGGGGATGTTTCCCTAAATAAATCCGCCGGTTCGGTCCGGCTCATGTCTGCCCTGGTCATGGATGCCGCGTCACAAGATTTGGTACTGACCTCCGGCACTTTAAACCTAAGCGGCAATAACATAACGGTAAACGGCAGTTCGGGGACTTTTACCATGGCCAGCTCCACGACTTTGCAATTGTATGGGACAGAAACCATAACAGCCAACACCAATTACCCCAGCCTCACCGCAGGGTCCACCATAGAATATACCGGTACAACGAGCACAATTACCCTAAAAGATTATTCATACAAGCATTTGACCATCTCCGGTTCGGGCAGCTTTAGGCCGGCGAGCAGCACCCTTACCGTAGCGGGGAATTTTAGCCAAAGTGCCGGGACGTTTACCGCGTCTTCTACCATGAATTTGGGCGGTAACTTTTTACGCACTGGCGGGACGTTTACCGCCAATTCCGGTACCGTAAACCTTACGGGTACAAACCAAATTATTACCGGGACCACTACATTTTACAACTTAGTAAAATCGGTCACGTCGGCAGACATGTTAACTTTCGGTGCAAGCCAAACCCAAACCATTGCTAACGCTTTAACCTTATCCGGAATATTTGGCAACAAACTAAGCCTTGGTTCCACCGCGAGCGGAACACAGTGGCGCATTGACCCCCAAGGCACACGGAGTATTGGGTATTTAAATGTCCAAGATAGCAATAACATTAATCTTACTGCCATAAATGCAATTGGTACCAATAGTAGCGGCATAAGTAATAATACAAATTGGACTTTTGACCCTACCCAAACCCAGTCGGAATACCAATTTTTTCAAAATACCGACGCGTTGCAGCCCTCGGTTTCTATTGGGTCGCTTTCGTCGGCAACAATCATAACCTCAACAGCCAGCCCCATTAGGCTTCGGATGAGCATTGCGGTAAGCAGTGGTAATTTGGCAACTTCTTCCCAGGCTTACATTCTTAAAGTGGCAACGAGCACCACGGGCACATGGGCAACTGTCGGTGGCAGATATGATACCGAATTCCCAAAGCGCGCACCGGTGGCAATAGGCAATACCAACACCAGCACCCTCACCAATATGCAAGTCAGGGTAGATATTGCTTACGATTCCGATATGCAAACCGGGTTTAATGACATCCGGTTTAAGGACGCAAATGGCGCTTCGTTAAATTATTGGTTGGAAAGCATAAGTACCTCCACATCCGCAAGGGCATGGGTTAAGGTCCCTACGCTTACCGGGAGCGGAACGACTACCATTTATATGTATTATGGTAATGCAACCGTAACATCAGCATCAAACATCGCTGACACTTTTGACTTTGGCGATGACTTTTCTACCACGACCGTAGATACGACGAAATGGACCGTATTTGACTCTACTGGCTTTTCTGTAGTTAACGGCGAATTAAAAGGTACAAACACAACAGGAAGACTTTCCTCTACTTCTACATTTAGCAGCGGAAAAATATTAGAAATAAAATCCCGCTATGTAACCATGCCTACGAATGGGTATATGGTTGGCGGCTTTTTTTCAAGTTCATCAGATAGTGTGGGGTATTTGAATCATCCCACAAATGATTTTTACAGGAATAATTCTTCGTGGACATCCATATCCGCAACTGCCCCTTCTGGCACAAACTTATTTACTAAAATAACCGCCAAGACTGCTAGTTTAGTTGACTTGTCCGTGACAAACTATTCAACCGGTTCTTCTTACCAAACCTCAAATAACATAAGCAATGCCGTGTCGAACGAACCGGTAACTTTGGGGCAGCGCTTTGATAATACTTTTACCGGCCAAACTTATGAGGCATATTGGGACTGGGTTAGGGTAAGGCAGTACGCGACAAATGAGCCTACATCGTTAATAGGCACGGAAGATTTTTCTATGCCGTTAAGCCCGTGGTCTTTTTATAATAACGCTTCGGTAGCTTCCGGTACTGCTCTAGCGGCATATCTATTGCCGGCCAGCAACGTTGGCGGGGCATATATGGAATCTAACCCAACCTCCGTAAACCCCAATGCCGTACTTAATGGCCAGGTTATGGAATGGGACTTCGTGGTCAATCCCCAAAGTATAGCTGCCAACACCACTTATTACTTCCGGATGGTAAAGTCAGACGAAAGCGTTTTGGATGCATATTCCACATATCCTACCATTACGTGGACGGTCGGCAGTTCTACAGTAGCCACGGCAAGTACGACTTACTTGACAGCATCAAGCGCAGTCCTAAACGGAAGCGTCAGCTCTATAGGCACAAACAGCGTAGGGTTATATTCCTATGGTTTTGTGTGGGGGACAAGTAGCGGGCCCACACTATTGGCAGGGGTTGGTTCAACAACTATAGGCTCTAACACATCTACAGTGCCTGGAAATTTTTCCTATGCGCTTTCAAACCTCACGAGCGGTACAACCTATTATGCACGTTCGTTTGCCACCAATGAAGCAGGTACCACGTATGGCAACCAAGATGTTTTTTCCGTGGCTACGGCAACCTTTACGCAATTGGATTACCAGTTTTATAGGAATACCGATGCCTTACAACCCTCTAGTGCCTGGGGTGCCCTTTCCGCGACAACTACCATAACTGCCACTACTAGCCCCATTCGGCTCCGCATGAATTTACAATTAGGAGTAAACGGGGTGGCGACTTCCACGCAATCGTTTATATTGCAATCCGCTACTTCCACTTTAGGCACGTGGAATGCAATAGGCACAACGGGCGGGGCTTGGTGGAATACCAGTTTCATAAAACGCAAAGCCTTGGGTATTAACAGCGGCACAACAACAACTTTGACTAATTATCAAGTACAAATAAGCGTGCCTTATAATGCAAGTATGCAAAGTGACTTCGATGATATTCGCTTCACCAATGCCTCAAATGCACCCCTCGATTACTGGATACAGTCATTTGCCACATCTTCTTCCGCCACGGTATGGGTGGAAGTAGACAGTTTAACAGCTTCGGCTACGACCACTATATATATGTATTATGGGAACAATTCCACCACTACCGCTAGTAACGGGCGCGATACTTTTCCTATATTTGAGGATATGAGCACAACCACAGCGGGTACTTTGAAAAATAACGCGACATACGATTCGGTTAACCGTTGGGTCCGCCTGACTACAGCTTCGAGCGGCATAAACGGGCATTTGGAGTATACCTATAGTCCGGGAAGCCAGTGGTCGGCTTATTTTGAACTATGGACAGGCGGAGGAAGTGGAGCGGATGCGACATGGCTTTATGCGTATGCCACTACTACCCCGTCCGTAGAAAATGGGGACGGTATGTTCAGTTATAACTATGGGGCGAGTGAATGGAACGACCGTGTACAGTTGGCGTATAACGGGTCTGTGCTAACTTCAGCCGCGCAGGCTTCCATAGACAACTCCACATGGCACAATATGGAAATATTCCAAAGCGGAAACGTTGCAAGGTTGTATTTTGATTCCAGCTTAAAATTTACTTATACCGATACGACAGCCAGGACATTAACCGGCACCTTGTTTGGCTTTGGGGCGCGTACCGGCGGGTCTAACAACGAACATCGGCTAAGG
>CAYOXN010000022.1:6918-13129 GCA_964407965.1 uncultured Candidatus Saccharibacteria bacterium | reverse complement strand
GAAATGTCCGTTAAAATATTCTTCATGCGGTAATTCCGGGTTTGTTTGACTAAAATTTTTAGCCCGCGGGAAAGCGGAATGCCGGCCTTGAGCATAATGCCTAAATTTTCTATAAAGGAAATTTTTTCCGCCAGGGTAATGGTCGTTGCGTTCCTCAAAAATCCTATGAGCGACTTATTGCTGGTCTGCGGCACTATTTCTATAGGCAAAAGCCCTTGCTCTTTAAGCAAGTGTCCGGCTACCGCTGCGCTTTGGGCGGCAATACTGCCGCTTTCCCGGTGCCCGTTTTTAGATAATGCCGTGTATGAAAAATCCACTTCGTTATTAAATAAAATTAATTAAAATTAAATAAAATTGAACATAATTTAACTGCAGTAATTTTTATTTAATTTTATTTAATTTGTAAATTTTACTTAATGTGCTTATTCCTTACTCACCCTCACCAGTTCGTCTATGGTGGTTATGCCTAAGGCCGATTTTATAAAGCCGTCTTCCCACAAGACTATCATGCCGTCCTTTTCGGCTTGTTCTTGTATTTCCTGGGAAGTGCGGCGCTGCATTATCATGTCGCCTATGGTTGGGGTTACTTCCAATATTTCGTGTATGCCCACGCGGCCCTTATAGCCCGAGTGGTTGCATTTGTCACAGCCCATGCCTTTGTAAAATGTAACGTCTTCCAGCTTTTTGGTTTTTTCGGGCACCACCCCTTCGCGAATAAACACGGGCAACAGCTTGTCCAAATGGAATTGTTTACTCAACGTTTCCACCATGGCGCTTTCGAGGTTGTATTCCTTTTTGCAGTCCTTGCAAATAACCCTCACCAAGCGCTGGGCCAATACCGCATTGGTCGTGGAGGCTATTAAGTAAGGCTCAACGCCAATGTCGAGCAAGCGGGGCAAAGCGGCTGCCGCGGAGTTGGTGTGCAAAGTGGAAAATACCACGTGGCCGGTCATGGCGGCATGTACCGCTTCCTCGGCGGTTTCCTGGTCGCGGATTTCACCAATCATAATAATGTTAGGGTCTTGGCGAAGCAGCGCCCTTAAGCCAATGGCAAAGGTCAGTCCAATTTTCGGGTTTACCTGCATTTGGTTGGCGCCCGCTATGCGGTATTCTACCGGGTCTTCAATGGTGGAAATATTTACGGCTTTGGTATTTAACATGGAAAGCACCGTATACAGCGTGGTAGATTTACCACTGCCCGTAGGGCCGGTTACCAACAGCATGCCATGCGGTTTTTTTATGTTGCGCATAATGACTTCCAAAACCGATTTTTGGAAACCCAATTCCTCCAAGCTTGCCGCCTTAGCCGACTCGTCGAGCAAGCGAATAACCACTTTTTCACCGTCAAAAATAGGTATGGTGGAAACACGCAAAGAAAATTTAAACCCGTCTTTTTCTATTTTAAACCTGCCGTCTTGGGGCAGCCGGTGTTCGTCTATTTTTAAGTTGGACAGCACTTTAATGCGCGCCACTATGGCGGCTTGGATAACCTTGGGCAGCGTCATAACGTCGTGCAAAACGCCATCTATGCGGTACCGGACGGTAACCGAATTTTCCTGCGGTTCAATATGGATATCAGATGCTTTTTCAAACACCGCGTATTCAAGCAAGGTGTCTACCACGCGAATGACCGGAATTTCTTCGGCCATTTTTTTCAAGCCGTCGTCCAAATCGGCGAGCACTGCGTTGCCGCCCGTAAGCTCCCCGTTTTTTGCCGCACCCGGCGCCGGTTCGGTTTTAATGCCGGTATCTGCCCCGCTCTTGGCCAACTTGGACTCTACGGGGTTAAAAAGGTGTTTAATTTCTTTTTCCAGGGAGGAATGGTATTTGGAAAGGCCATAGTCCAAACTGCTTTTGCCAATCAAAAATGTCTTTATTCTTAAGCCGGTTTTTTTCTGGATAAACTCTTTGGTCTGTATGTCTTCCGGGTCCATCATGGCCAAAGACAATTCGTCCTTGGTTTTGGCAAAGCTAATAATATGGTGCCTATGCGCAATTGGTTCGGGCACCAAATTCAAAACATCTTGGGCTATTTGCTGCTCCTTGAGGTCTATGGCGGGTACGCCCAGAAGTTCGGATTTTATTTGTACCAGCTTGTCTTCGGGAACTATTTTCTTTTCCACCAACAAGTCTTCCCAATTTACCCCGCCTTTGCCGAGCAATACGTCATTTTCCAAGGCTTTTAGTTTTTCCTCGTTCAGGAGCTTTTTCGATTTTAAGGCTGCGTTAAGCTGCTGTTTATCCATTGCAAAAAGTAAAAATTGGTTTGTTTTAAAACGGGCAGAATTTATGTTTCAACAGTTCAATTTACCTAAAAATTATACCACAAATATTTTATAAAAGCAAAACCGTCCCGATGTAATCGGAACGGTTTTGTATTTTTTAAATACCCCGTTACCCTATAGGGCAGGCAGGACATTAAATTCCATTTGATTGGAAACTCCTTTTGGCGTAGTCACGGTAATTATATACACCCCTGGCGCGGCGTAAGGATTAATTAAGCTAGTCGGTAACATAAATGGCAAGGAAGTATTGTCAGGCGTATCGGCATTTACCATTACCGAAAAAGGGACGCATGATTGGCTACCCGTTGGCACTACGCAATTTTTTTGTGTTATGCGTATGGTATTACCATTCATACCGCTTGTGTCAAAGTTAGACCCATACAAAGTAATCTGAGTCCCAGGTGTAGCCGAAGTAGGATAAGTGGAGGACAAGTACGGTGCCTGTGAAGAACTTACCACGGTAAACGGTACGCTATTGCTTACACCAACAGAGTTTCGAACATACAGGGAATAGACTCCTGGATTAATAGTCCTTTGGAAATTGCTTGAGCATGTGGGTTGTTCAGCTCCCGGGCATGTCGTACTGGGAATAACCACTACTAACACATCATTAGTAACCACTTTCGTGCTAAGATGGGCAGAGTTTTGACCATCAGAAATCCACACACCTTTCATGTCAGCGAGATCTAACGTTATGTTGCTAAAAAAATCAAAATTTTTCCCGGTTATCGTCACTACCGCCCCGCTTACACCCGATGTTTGGCTCAAGCTGGAAATTTCAGGCAAATAATTTTTTGAGCCGTCAACCGCATTTGCATTGCCTAAGTATTCAATCTGGTAAGGTTGGCGTGCGGGTAAAGCTCCTAAGGACACATTAAGCCTAATCCTGTCGGATTTATTTGTATCCACCGCATCTTTTATGGAATACCCCCAGGAAGCCAAAGTTGACATGTCAGGAATACCGATCATATCAGTATACGAAACGACTAAATAGAAAGTGCGATCTAAAATTACAATTGTTCCCGGCAAATGCGCAGCCCCGCCTTCAGTTATTACCCCACTTTGTGGCAACCATGAAATATCGCCGTATATGGCCTTAGAAAAACTATGACCTTGTTTGTTAAACACATCCGCGGAAATAAACCCAACTTTCTTGCCTTTACTGATTAAATAGCACGTGCCATAATCGCTGCCTCGGTCAGAACAAAATATGGATCCTTCACGAGGAGCGACAAACGTACCCACAGGTAATACTAAATCTTCCACAGTAGCACCTTTTACACTTGCCCAAGAATTAAAACTATAAGACAAAAAAGCGCCGGCGGAAGTATAAGGCCTTCGAACAGTTTGGTTATTTTCCTGGGTTATAGTAAATATGGTTCCATCGGGCGAAACAATATTACTCCCTATAGAATGCTGAGCCGCCCGCGCAGGCGCAAAGGGGTAGCTCATAAAAATTAGAGCAGCTGTTAGTATGTATGCTGACCTTTTTAACATATATCCCCAAATTGCCAATAGCTTTTATTGGCTTAATTATGCTTATATTATAGCACGAGCCAAACCGCTTAAAAGTTGCAGCAATAAAAGGCTATTTGTACCATGCGCATTTTCCAGCAAAGCGAAGATCACCTTAGCTGTTTGCAAAAATGATCTTCGCATATACTTTTCCTTGTCATTTAGTCTCAGCCAATTTTTGTTCTAGTTCTTTGTAGTTTCTTTCTTGATCACCCACATAATAAATTTTTTGTATTTCTATCTTTTCTGGCCAAGGATCATCGTATGTTGCACCCTCAAGCATAGTTAAAACCCCATCTTTTACAAATAGAATAAAGCCTACCCCATTTTTGACACCTTTAATATCTGCTGTAACATCACTCAAGGTTAATGAACCTGAGATACGTGGACAATCATCTGGTATTTCGTAATTAATAAAAAAACCTACTCCTGTCAATTGAACTTCTTTTATAACACTACTCTTCCACTGCTCTCTTAATACTTTTAAGGCAGGGTAATCACCGGCAAAGAGTAGCCCCATAACCTTTTCTTCCAATTGCTTTAAATCCTCATCAATATTCATAATTCTTGATTCATGATTCTTGATTCTATTTTTACCGTCCTTTCCACGTAAATATGTAATACAGGGTCTTGAGTATTATTTCCAAGTCAAACATTATGCCGCGGTGTTTTACGTAGTAGAGGTCGTATTGGAGTTTTAGTTTGGACTCTTCCAGGCTGCCGGCATAAATGTTCAGCTGGGCCCAGCCGGTGAGGCCGGGCTTTACCAAATGCCGTTCGGCATAAAAAGGTATTTGCTCCTTAAGCTGTTCTACAATATGCGGCTGTTCGGGCCTTGGGCCCACCAGGCTCATGTTGCCAATAAGCAAGTTTATGCATTGGGGCAACTCGTCCAGCCGGCTCTTCCTGAAAAATTTGCCTATTTTGGTTATGCGGGGGTCGTTTACCGCCGTCCAGGTGTTGGTTGGGCCGCCGCTCATGGTGCGGTATTTGTACACCTTAAAAATCTTCCCCGCCTCCCCTACCCGCTGCTGGACAAACAGCACGGGGCCGGGTGAAGAAAATTTTACCAAGGCCGCGCATATGGGATACGTAACCACAAACACGCATCCGGTAATTATGCCCGTCAAAAAGTCCACTATCCGTTTAACAATGGCATATACCCTGCGGCTGCGGTAGTCAATGTTTTCCAAAAACCAGGCTTCGTTTAAATTTGCAATATACACTTTGCGGAACAGTTGCTCATACAAGTCGCGAAAACTAAAAAACGTCAGGCCTAACGTGCGCAGTTCATACAATTTGCGTAAAATTTCAGACTTTTCATGCAATTGGTCGGGCACAACCAGCGCAGATTCCTTGGAAAATTTTTCCTGGCCAATTTTTTCCGGGTCTACCTTGCCCAATATGGAAAAACCCATGTAGCTATGGTTATTGACTTCCCGGGCAAGTTCTTCAAATTCCGGTCCTGTAGACAACAGGTATAGTCCCTGCCTCATGCGCTGCTGCATGTACCATTTTATAAGTACGTGCCATATAAGCGTTAGGCCAAAAGTTAGCGCAGCCACAACAAGCAAAAACCTCCTTGGCGTAAGGCTAAACACGGGCTGGAAATAAAAGTACACGACTGCCAGCAAGATGTTTACGAGCGTGGCCGAAAGCACGTTAAAAAGCAAATGCGTGTAACGCCGCAAACTGCCTTGCTCAAACAAACCATGGATATAATATACAAGCAGCCACAGCAAAAATATTACGCCAAACACTTGGATATGCCGGTAAAACACCGTTTCTTCCAAACCTTGCGGGTACCAAATGCGCATAGCCAAAAACAGCGCGGCAAACATAAGTACCGCATCGGGAACAAATGTTAACCAAAACAAGAACGATTTACGGGACATGTGAGGGAAAGTTAAAAATTGTTAGAAAAAATAATATCGATGGAATTGATCGAGATTGTTACTCAAACACCAAAGCATCTTTTAGGGCGGGCTGAATTTTGTCGCGTTCGGAAAGTATGGGGTCCCGTATTGGCCAAGGTACGGCTATGGTTGCGTCATTCCACACTATGCCTTTTTCCAAGGTTGGGTCATATTCTTGGGTCATTTTATATATTACCGTGGCCGTGTCCGAAAGCACAACAAAGCCATGGGCGTATCCCGGCGGAATATATAAACCCTTGCCATTTTCCGAGGTTAATTTCTCCGCCACAAATTTACCAAAGCTTGGCGAGCTTTTCCGGATATCTACGGCCACATCCCATATTTCCCCTTGCACGCAATAAACCATTTTGCCTTGGGCTTTGGGGTTTAGCTGGTAATGCAGCCCGCGAATAACATTTTTTTTGGAAAAAACAAAATTATCCTGGACAAAAATTTCCGGCAAACCTCCGGCCGCAAAATCGGATTGCTTGAAAA
>CAYOXN010000022.1:4174-6908 GCA_964407965.1 uncultured Candidatus Saccharibacteria bacterium | reverse complement strand
AGAAAAAAAATATTACAAAGGTCTGATCATTCAGAAAATCTCAGAAAAAAAACCCCGCTCATCCGGAAAACGCTTATATTCCACAACCACGGGGTCCAGTTCGGTTTTAGTGAACGTAAAAGGCATGAAATAAAAATATCAAAAATCAAAATGTATGCGGATCCATAACATACAGCGGGCTAGCCAATAGTGGGGGTAACTGTGTTTGTGCCGGGCAATAAGTTTTAGTTGTTTTTGTAAGTATTTAACGAACTTTTCCTTATTATACGGCGGCTTAGTATACCTCGTAAAGGCCTCTTGAAAATTATACATGCGGCCTTTTTCACCGAGCCTGAGCCACAAATCATAATCCTCCACAAAATCCTGCCCGTCTACCATAAACCCGCCAACCTCTAACACAGCCTGTTTTTTTACTACAACCGTTGAAGTAAAAAAATTGTTTCTTAACAGCATGGTATTGCGAATGGCGGTGTCGGATTCCGGCCGAAATCTAACAATTGCGGAATTGTTATCTTGGGCCTGTTTGTCATTTGGAATTCGGGATTTGAAATTTACCTCTATACCTCCACCTACCAAAACCGCATCCGGGTGCTGGTCTAAATACTCTACCTGCATGTTAAGCTTTTGGGTGTGAACCCATTCGTCATCGTCGTCCAAAAACGCCACGTATTCACCGCTTGCCCGGCCCAGAGCTTCTTGGCGGCTTTTGGTTATACCTTGTGATGCTGGGTGATTTATTATTACCAAGCTTTCCAAAGTTTTTTTCCGCTCTTCCAAAAATGCTTCCGTACCGTCTGTGGAGCCGTCGTTTACCACCACTATTTCGTAATTGGCAAAGGACTGGGTTTCAACGGAAGCCAAAGCTTTTTTAAAAAGCTCGAGCCGATTTTTGGTTAAAATAATTACGGAAACTTTAGGCATGGTTTACTATTTCCAAATAATGCTTAGCTGCCGCCTCATGGCTAAAATACTCTTGTACGTACTGCCGGGTACTGAAAGAAAATTCCGTAAGTTGGTGCAAAATATCTTTAAATTCCGTTACGGACCCAAAACTCTTGCCTGCCATGTCGTGCATGTACGGGGCGCTGGTCTTGCCTTGTACTTTTATGTTGCCGGCAATTGCATAGCCCCGCTCCCAAGCCAACACCGGTACGTTCCTGGCCCAGGCTTCAAATATGGCCAGGCCTTGGCTTTCAGACTCGGACACATAGACTAAGTATTTACTGCGGCTTAAGAGGCCAAAATAATCCGTTTGGGAAAATGCCCCATACCGAAGCTCATACGTTTTCTGGCCTTGCAACTGTTGCCGAATGTCCCGAATAATTTTACTTTCACCAGTTTTGTTAAACACCAGGAAGTCTATGTCTTTATTGGTTTCCGCAACTTCCGGAATAGTCACACCCGCGGGCCACACATGTATTTTGCCATAAAGCTCCGGGCAGTCTTTTTCATAACTTTCTTTTACCCAAACGCTGGGTACGAGTATCCCGTCTATTTCTTTATGCGCCAGTATGCCATTCTCCTGGCTTGGCAGCACCACTATATTTGGCCCGGCAAATAAGCGCCCAATGTTGCCCAAGCGCTTTTGCTGTATGGCCCACAAAAGCACGTCTGAGCCATTTAACACCCCCGCTACGCTGCCTGGGGTGTGGAGTGGCGCGTTCCATGCAAACGGTTCGCCAATTTCCACCAAACCGCTCCTTAAACTCTCTTCTACCATAAGCGGCCCGCCAAAATATTTGCCCAGCATTTTTTTTACGCCTGCTTTCAATTTTCCAAGCAAATGGTATTCAGCTGTATATATGTGCAGCATTTAAGTTTTGCTTACTAGCACAGTATCAAACAGGACATGCTTAAGCCCCGAAAGTTTAAGGGTCCTTAAGGCGTCTTCGGGCGTCTGGACGTTCGGTTCGCCGTGCAAATTAAAAGACGTATTTAAAAGTCCGCCAATGCCCGTGAGTTTTTTAAATTCGGAAATAAGTTCATGGTAGCCGGGGTTTACTTCCTTCCCTACCACCTGCGGCCGGCAAGTAAAGTCGTACGGGTGGATAGCCGCCGCCAAATCTTTCTCCGCCGCTTGGGTCGTACCCAAAGTTATGACCATAAACGGCGCTGGCATATTTTTCGGGTTTACCAAATAGCGCTCGCTATCCTCTTTTAAAACGGAAGCCGCAAACGGCATCCAAAAATCCCGGTTTTTTATCATCTCGTTTATCACCCTTACCGTGTCGCGGTTGCCGGCATGGGCAAGTATGCTGCGGTTGCCCAGCGCCCGCGCGCCCCACTCGTTCTTGCCGGAAAATCGCGCCACCACTTCGCCTCGGGCCAGCAATTCCGCCGCCGCTTTGGCCGCTTCGCTCGGGCTTGAAAACCTTTTTACAGAAAAATTACCCTCATAATTTTGAATTGCCTTTTCTATTTCTTGGCTGCCATACTCTATACCCAAATACAAATGGTTAATGGGCTCAAATTTCGGTTGCAGATGGTGCTTTTTAACCAACTCCAAAGTGCCGTACACAGCCGCGCCTATGGCCGTGCTTTCGTCGGCAGCCGAAGGCATGACATACAACTTTTCCACTTCGGGCATTTCCAATATCTTTTGGTTTAACTTAACCGACATAAATACCCCGCCGGCCAAGGCAACACTATGGACGCCGGTTTTGGCTATCCATGCCCTCACCCATTGCAGTACTTTCTTTTCCAAAAATATTTGGGCAAAAGCGGCTATGGTATC
>CAYOXN010000022.1:0-4164 GCA_964407965.1 uncultured Candidatus Saccharibacteria bacterium | reverse complement strand
CCGTTGGTTATACAACAATTCCAGCAGCTTATACTCCAGGCGATTGGTCGGGTATTTGCTTTCAAATTCCAACTTGTCGTTCAATATAACCAAGTCCTGCAAACGTTCGTACAACGCCTCCGCGCGTTCCTGTTTGGCATACGGCGCCAAACCCATGACCTTAAACTCATGCTCGTTGGGAATCATGCCCAAAAGTTTGGTAATTTCCGTAAAAAAATAACCCAAAGAAACCTCGACGGGGTTTGCCGACAGCTTGTGCAGTTTGCCGTTTTCGTACACGCTAACCGTAGAAGATTCCCCGTCCCCTTCCCCGTCCATGGTAAATACCAAGGTCTTGGTAAGCGGGTCTACATTGGGCACGCAAGCCAAAGCGTGGGAAGCGTGGTGCCGTGAAAAATAAATTTTTTCTTTGGGAACGCGGCTGGCCTTGGCGTAATACTCCACAGCCTCGTCTGCCAACGTTACCTCCCGGTATGCGTGGCGCACCCTGCCCAGGGCATGGCGCAGGGGGTAATATCCGGGAAGCTTAAAACTCAAATGCCGCTTTAAACTATACGTACGGTTAAAATTCACATTACCCACGCCAAAATTCCTGACCGACTGGAAATGGTTATTTTTTTGGTCCACATATCCCACTATGTCTTTTTGGAACAGCACAACGGCATCAAGCTGCTCCGGTTTTATTACCTGGCTATATATATAATCTAAAACTTTTACCGGAAAGCCATTGGAATTTTTAAGCCTATTAAGCCGCTCCTCGCTTAACGCAAAAACCAGCCGCCCATTTTGCATGAGCGCTGCGGTTGCGTTGTGCCCGTAATGTATGCCTAATACGTTCATGGTAGTGGGTGGTGATCTTTATAATATTCGCACGTTTTATGTAAACCTTCCTCCAAAGCCGTACCCGCTTGCCAGCCTAAACCAGCATTGGCAGAAATGTCTGCCGAAGAAAACATAACTTCACCCGGAGGATACGGCAAGGCGCCCCACAGCAATGCGCTGCCGCTGCCCGTGTACTCTTTGGCCAATTCCAACAGTTCGCGAATGCTCCGTAACTCGCCTGTGCCAATTTGGAATTCCGAAAATTCCGGCAGTCGAGTAGACTCATAAAAAACCCGCATAAACCCGCTGACTACATCGTCTATATATATAAAGTCGCGCTGCTGGTCCCCGGGGGTCAGTTGTATTCCAGCTTCCGGGGCAAGCATTTTTTTTATCATGACCGGTAAAAATTTTGTCGGGTTGTCGTTGGGACCATACATATGGTAAACGACTAAATTGGCGAACTTGGTGCCTGGGTAAGTTTTTTGTTTGGCATATTCCAAAAATGCTTTTTTAGTCCGGCAATAGTTATAATACCTGTCTACCATGGAGGTGTTGGCCGGCATAAAGGTGTCCGTGTTTATAAACACAGGAACGGCGTGCCTGCCTGCCAAGTCCCATAGCTTACTCGGCAACTCGGTATTTACCGCAGCCATTTCGGCATCCGTTTCGCCCAGCCTGCCATAGGCGGTGGCGGTATGGATAACAGCATCAAAGGTATTGGTTAAAAATACTTGCGGCCAATCTGCCTGTTCCGCATTGAGCACCGTAAGGAGCGGGTGGCCTTTTATACCGGCTAAGCGGTCCAGTGACGAATGGGTGCGCACCAACGCGGTTACGCCAACTCCGTCGCCCAAAAACGCCCGGGCCAAATGGCTGCCCAAAAATCCGCTTGCACCGGTTAGGAGCACACGCTTAAGCATTCCGGCCTTTCCGCGCTTCGGCCTGGGCAACCAGTTTTTTCTTTTCTTCGGCAAAAGCGGCTTCTATGGTTTCCAAGTTCAAATTATGTTCCAGTTCATACAGCCTCACCGAAACTATGAGCCTAAAAAATGCGTAGAGCAATGCAATGTACAACCCTTTCACTCCGGCTTTAAACCCGCGTTTGTAAAACAGCCAAAAATAATGGGCCATGCTGCCAAACAAATATACCACCGAAAAGCGTTTGCCATGCTGGTAGCGCTGTTCCGCCTCGGCCGCGCCATAGCGGGCATGGCCGGTCACGAATTTTTGCACGTCATACAAACTAAAATGGCGGATGGCGTATTCCAGCTTCATGGGCAAATGCAAAATTTCTTCGGGCTTGCCCGTAAACGCACCCATGCCATGGATTTGGTTTTTGGAAAAATCCACCGCATCATGCCTAAAAAAACACGAGTAACTGGCTTTTATTATGGGGTGTTTTACCTCGCCCCAAAGGTACGTAAAAATTGGCACATACACGTACTTGTACGTGTCTTGCTTGGAAATTTCCTCCAGTTTGTCGAGCAGTGTGGCCGGCAGCAAATTGTCGACATAGCTCCAAAAAAACCATGTCCCCTTGGCTACGCTTTTGGCAAATTCCAACATTTCCTGCGTTTCCACATAGACTTTTTCACTTTTTGGCCTGGTCACGAATTTGGCACCCCAGCGCTCGGCAATGCTCTGGGTTTGGTCGGTACTGCCGCCGTCGAGCAAAATAACTTCGCCATAAGGCAAAAGGTTCCGCACCACATGCTCTATACGTTTTTCCTCGTTAAAAGAAAATAAAATAAAAGAAATATTACCCATATTATTTGTTGAGTAGCCGCTTAATGGCGTTTTTAACAGTCTCGTTTTTTAATATTGTCCGTTTGGCTAGGCTATACACCGTGCCATAGGCAATGCCGCCGTAACATTTAAGCGCCAAAGCTACGGCCGAATAAGGCCTGCCGTAAAGTTTGGAAATCCACACTTGGGTGCTGCGGGTAGAAAAAGCGCGGCGCTTTACCGTCTCCAATCCCGGGAATGTGTCCCACCGCATATTGTCCGCCCGGGTTTTAACCAAAGGCTTACAAACAACCAGCGCCGGCAAGTTTTTATAGGCTTGCAGTAAGACAAACAAGTGCACGGTTTGCGTGCCTATAAATTTTTCTTTGCCCGGCAAGTCCAGCCACGTTTTGCGTTTAAATATTTGGCACGACATGCCGCCAAAATAGCCCACTAAATCTTTGTAATTTTTAATGCCCCGGACAAAGTCGGCCAAAGCCGCAAACGGCATGTCCGAGGACAGTCGCAAATTGGGAAAACTTACGGCCGGTTTTTGCATGGCGCGGTCATACCCCCAGGCATTGGCTAACACATATTCATACCTGCCGCTTTGTAAAATAGGGAGCACGCTTGCCAGGGCGTCTTCAAACAAAGCATCGTCGTCACCCAACAGCCAGCAGTACTCACCACTGGCTTTTTCCACCACATTCAAAACATTTTTATCAAACCCTACGTTCTCGGTATTCCTAAAATAACGGATATACGGGTAGCGGAGGGCCAAAGCTTCGGCCACGGTTTTGGTGTTGTCTGTGCTGCCGTTGTCGGAAATGGTTATTTCCACCAACCCCGCCATGTCGCCGGAAATTTGGTTGGCAATGCTGGTTATGCAAAATTCCAATTCGCGGGCTCGGTTATAGGTGGGTATGCAAATGCTCAGGACCGGGAGGTTCATGGAAACAAAGTATAATTACTCAAACTGGGCTAAAAATTCTTTGAAGGTCTTTTCCAAATAATCCAACTGCTTGCTAGAAAGGCCATGGTGGCAGCCTACGACAAACGCATTATGCATTATGTATTCCGTATTGGGAAAACCGCCTTTGGCTTTTTTTGCCGGTATGGTTTTGTAGCCGGGCTGTTTTAAAATATTGCCGGTAAACACAGGCCGGGTCTGGATATTATGCTGTTCCAAATAAGTCACTATGTCGAGGCGGCTAAACGGCACGTTCTTTTTTAAAATGAGCGGGAAAGCCAGCCAAGGGGTGTTTACATTGCTTGCCTGTTCGCCAAGCGTAAAGTAACGGTTGTATTTTTGGAAAAACTTATGCAGCCGCATAAAATTCTTCTGGCGTACAACCCTAAATTTCGGGAATTTTTTAAGTTGGACAAGCCCAAACGCCGCCGAAATTTCCAAAGGCAAGAAGTTGTAGCCCACTTCGCTAAAAATAAACTTGGCATCATACGGTTTGCCGTCTATGGTGTTGTAAAAGCGGTTCTTTAGCTGCTCACTGTCCGCCTTTTCGCCAAACAAGGAAGATTCCCTGCCCCAACCGCGCAGCACTACCAGCCGCCTGGCCCACTGCGGGTCGTTAACGCAAATCATGCCGCCGCCGCCAG
>CAYOXN010000021.1:0-13918 GCA_964407965.1 uncultured Candidatus Saccharibacteria bacterium | reverse complement strand
CGCTGCCAAGCTGGGCGTTTATGCTGTAGGTAGGGTTAACCGGAGTCGGCGCTTGGGTTTTAACTACGCGGACTTTACAGACAATAAATTTGCTTTGGTCAAAACAACCGGGCATGTCGTTTAAGTTTGCCTGGACAGCGGGTTCGCCATTGTACGAAGTAACGTTTACCGAACCGGCGCCATAGTCAGCCTGGCCAAACCAGTTCTGTATGTGGGCCGAGCCCGGGACTATTTCCAATTTTTCGTCGCTAGCGGTGCGGATGGTAAAAGACCCGGTAACCGAACCGGCGTTGCTGGAAGTTACGGTAGAACCTATAACGTGTTCGGGTTCGGCTGCATCGTTAACCGTAATAACGGCATTGACGCCGCGGGCCGGTTCGGGGCTGCCCTGGGGTTCCCCGTTGTGGATATACACGCGCACTTCAAACTCGTCTCCATTGGCAGCGTTCCAGCCGCCATAGAGTTGTTCAAAACTGGTCGGATACTGGCCATTCTTACCAGCCCAAATAGCCGGCCAGTCTTTACACGGCTCGTTAGTGAGCGTTATGGGGTAAGGGTTAAGGGTCGGGCTCATGGGAGCACCGGCACAAGTGGCCGGGGTGTCGGCGCGAAGCGCTTGGTAAGCGCGCGGGGCACCGAACAAAGCCACCACGGCAAAAACTGCAACCGCAGTTGCAACTTTCCAATTCATGGTGACCTTTGAGATGAATTTATTCATACGTGTGTATATTACTTTCTTAATTAATTGCTGATTGAAGTGCAAAAGACAAAACTTGTCTTTTACAACACAATCACCAATGGCTTTGCTTAAAACTTTAATCTTAAATCTAATAACTTATAATTATACTCAATTTATGCTCTTTTGTCAACATCTACCAATTAAAATAGGGCTTAAATAAAGCATGTTTTATTTTAAACCCTTCTATTTATTGGCATTTTTGATGTTTTTAGAACTACCTAACTATACAGTTTTTCTTATTTTTTTGCTATATCTAAGACGAAAATACAAGGGAAGTCTTAGATTGTTTGATTTAAATGATTTCTTGATTTTATGATTTTAAAACCGCTATTTGTGTAGTTTGCTCATTTATAAGCTTCTTCTTAAATCTTACAACTTTAATCTAACGTCTATTCCTAGTTCTAGCCTAATAAATTAGGCAACTATACAACATAAGGATATGTATAAGTATCCCCTGTAGTTAGCCCATTTATGGGCCTTTTCTTAAACCTTACAACTTAAACCTTAAATCTACCGTGGGAAAGTAAGGGGAAGCAACAGGACGTCGCTTCCCCCACCTTGCACAAGGATTTGATTTGAAGTTTTTCGGTTATCGCAGTTTAACCCCCACACCCAGGGTCGAACCCGAAACACTAGACGGCGACCATCCACCAGGAGAGCCAGGATATTTCACCAAGCCTGGTGTCGGTTCATGGTCTCCGCCAGCCAAAAGCGCAGCGGCGACACCACCGGCAATAACTGCCGGTAGCCAACATTTCCATCCTTTCGGACCACAGAAGCCAGGGCCGTCTTTCTCTTTCGAGATTTTCTGGGCTGGAAGTGCGGGTAAAGTCAGGGCAGTTTCGCATTCTACCACTTTGCCGTCCGGCGTCGTGGTACGAAACTGAATGCTCATTTCCCGGTCGGATGTAGAACGCAGGTCTTCGTAGCGGTCGCCACGAAGTTTCAACTGCAACCCAGTTTCGCCGGAAAGCCTAACTCCGTTTACCCGCCATTCCACAACACTGCCTTCCGGCACGTCTTGCAGTTTGGCAGTAATAACCGCCATGTCTTTTGGCCCCAGCCGTTGCCGGCTGGTTTCTAAGACAAGACACTTGGGGTCTAAACGTCGCGGTTCTGGATTGTTCACCCGGACCTTAAGAGCGAGAGGGCAGACCACTGTAAAGGTCTGTCCAGCAGACTCGTAAGTCAAGCGGTACTGCACGGAGTATGTATGGTTGTACACTCCGTGCTGGAAAACTCCCGAATTCAGGGTGACTGTCTGGGACAGCTTGCCCTGATTGGGAATTTCCTGAGACACGCCGTCTACGAGAACTTCCTCGCGGATAATCTTGATGCGAGAAAGGTCGCCGGTGACCTTGAGTGTAAACTCGAGCGGTTGCCCGGGTTCAATCACAGTCAGGTCGCCCTCACGCCGCCCCGAAATAGATGTGATTTCGCAATCACACTTCTCCGGAGGTTTTGGGGCTTCAGCGGTACCGCGGAATATTGTCTCAGTAAAAAAGACTATCGGGTTAAAGCCGCAGGGCAAAGCATGCCCCACGAACTTACCCGACCGCGGCAGAAAGAAGACAAGCGCACGTGCATTTACGAACTGTGGAGTTGGTATAAACTCGACTTTAACAGCCGAGCTTTTTTCACCACTCGTGTATTCCCACAAGTGGCTCCAATCCAAAATTCGCACTATCTTTGGGTCGCCGACGGCTGGACCACGTTCCCCTGCAGCAATCCGCTGTAGTGTTTCTATCCACTCCGTTTTCATACTGGGGTCGTAGGTAGTTCGTACCACTTGGGGAATAATTTTGTCCATACTCTTCCCGATTTCAGAAATAACTTCTCCTTCGGTAGCATTTGGATTTATTTCCGCCCCTAGCGGGTCGACCCTAAACCGCGAAAATGTTTGCCAGTTACCCGGAAAAGCCACTTCGGACTTTTCCTGGATGAGCCGGACTTCCGCTGGCTGCATGGGCCCGTCCTTAGGAAGATCCTGAGCGTTTAACCCAGTAACTTCCTGATAGGCCTTGGAAACGTATGCAACCTGGTCAGTGTACCGTTTTGGCACCGACAAGTAGCCGGTCCGAAAATTGTTAACACGGCTACGATATACTTCGGCACTCTCCCCCTGCTTTGGGGAAATAATGCCGGTAATCGCCGCCTTAAACTGAAACGTGTCCAGCGACTCGACCTCGCCTGCTTGGGGCAAAACGAGATCATACTCGCCCAAGAACACTTCGTTAGTCCGCCGCTGCATAGTCTTTGTCGCCGTATTAACTACCTCAACCCTCGCGATAGAAGTGATGAGAGAGTTGGCAACAGTCGCACTCGGCGAAGCTGGCTTAGAATCAGGCAGCTGCTCTGTAACCAGACCAGTCGCTACTGTAGTTTCGGAGGCCGGTACATCTTCCGGCCGGAAAACCGGAGACTGATCATAAGCCGTAGCCGGAACTGTCGTAGCAGTCGCAGTAGTTGTACTGGTCGGGGTTTGGATACGGGTACGCTTTCCGCCGCAGGCGGAAGCTAAAAGAACGATCAAAGCGATCAGCACCACGAAGGTGCGGGTTATCGGGGTCATTGATTTTCTCCTCTGGAAATTTTTTCGGCCTGTTCGGCCGGGCATTACTGCCGGCCGTTAAGCCGAACAGAAGAAGAATACTTACTTATAACTAATAAGTAATAACTTATAACAAATGGTTATGAGTTATAAATTAGTCATTATAAGTTAGGCTACTTCTTCTGTCCGGCTAGACCTAAAAATTCCTAAGGATACTCCCCTTTACGTGTTTTTACCGAAAACTTCATTCCTCCATTATATTGTTAAGGTTCTGCCTAAAGTATTCCCTTAGGCATAATCTTGCCCGTTATGGCTATCTAAAAAACGCATTCATAACGGACAATCAATGCTTAAGGTGGGTTTTGTTTTAGTTTTAGAGAAGGGCATCTTCTCAGAGAAGATGCCCTTCTCTACCTATTTGTAGCTATTCGTAGATTCGGATAAAATTCGTAGATTCGGATCGGTCTAATCTATTTTACTACCTGGGTTAATTCGCCAAACACGACTAAACGTTTTTGGGTGGTGCCTACCGGCCAGCAGGTGGAGAGGGCAACGGTGGAAACGCCGGAATTCATGAACTGGGCTTGGTCGTCGGGTTTGTATTCCTGTCGGCTTTTCACAACATAGTACAACACCGCGTCTTTGCCGTTTTTCTGTACCACCGTAATTTTAAACGAAGTGTAGTCGGCCAAGTCGCCCAATTTGCTGAACACGCTATTGTAATTGCCTTTGGCCCAAACATAGTTGCTGGAGTGTCCGGAAATATACGCAGTGCCAATTTGTCCCGGAAGCGCCGTGCCCGGGTAATGGATAACGCCGCTCTGCAAGTCTTTTTCAAAATTCTTCGGGTCACTGCTCCACATTATGGGCACGTTTATTTTTAAGGAAGGTATTTCCAAACGGCCGGGTATGGTTTGGTCTATGTCCAAAGTAGCGCCGTCCAAATTTATCCCGTTTGCCGGAGCCGGACCGGTCATAACCGGCGATCGGTAGGTAGTAGCGGGTTGTGTAGGGGTAGGGTCAGCTACCGGAGCCGTTTGCGTGGGGCCAAAACCGCCATTGTATACGGGCTGGGCATACGGGTTGGCCCTTAAGCCTTCCAGTTGCGGCTCAACCGTAGTGTTGGCGCCGGCAACTTGGCCGTTGTTTTGCATTTGCTGCAACGTAAACCGGTTCATTATGACTTCCATGTCAAAATACTTATCGACAATTTGTTTTTGCGAATCAGTTAACTTGCCGCCGGTAAGCGGGTTAATGCCTTGGGCTATGGCTTGGCTGTCGGGCATGCCAAGGCCTAACGTGTCATAAGACTTAGGGTTAAGGTTTAATAAAAACTTTTGGAAGTTGGTTAAGCCGTTGCCCGAGTTGTCCTTGTTGGCATCTAGCACCGACACGTCCGAGACATCGTAATAATACGAACGGATCCACGTTTCGTAAGCCGCCATGTTGTCTTTCATTATGCTTTCCAACTGGGTCTGTTTGGCAGTAGTGGCTTTTGGTGCCGCCTTAAACAGCGTGCTGAAATTTATGGTTTTAAAAAAGAAAAAATACAACGTCAAGCCAATGACAAAAACCAACGCATACGGAAGTATGGTACGGATTATTTTGCCGCCACCGCCGGAGCCGCCTTTGGCCGCTTCTATGTCCTGGCTAATAACGTCACCATGGCCGTGGTCGCTGGATTTTTCAGGTACATTGTCATGGCTTTCGCCGGCACTTTCGGCTTGTGGTAAATTGGCCGGAGCCGGAGCGGTTGCATGTACCGTTTCAGGCCCATGCGAAACTTCGCCACTGCCGTGGGTATCGGCCGAAGCGTTTAAATTGAGCATAGAAGCTACCTCACTCGTAGCTGCTGGAAAGTTTTTAGGGCTAGAATTTGCCATACTTAAAAACTTTAATAATGACCCTATATATTAGCATAAATTAAGGGTTTTGTCAAGGCCTAATCCAGGCTAGGATAAGCCCTAACCCACGAATACACACAAAAAACTGGGGAAAGTTCACCCTCCCCCTCCCCGGGAATATGGTACAATTATAGTAACAAAACATACGACATGAAAAAACTGGAAAACTTTCTCATACCTACGCAGGAAAATAATTACCGCCCCGGCATTACCCAAGCCCGTTCCGTGGTAATAATCCTCATTATTTTCCTGGTTTTTCAAATTCTTTCACTTTGGTACGAAGCCCATACGCCCGTTACCGCTTCGGACTTAACGGCAGAAAATATTCTTGCGGCCATAAATAACGAGCGCAGCCTGCGCAATTTGCCTACGCTGGCCACAAACGAAAAACTTTCCTCTGCGGCAGACACAAAGTCCAAAGACATGGTAAACCGCAAATATTTTAGCCACACCGATCCCGAAGGCAATTATATTTGGCCGACCATTGTGGCGGCAGGCTATTCTCCCTACAAAATGCTGGGTGAAAATTTGGCCATAGAATTTACCAATACCGAAAGCATGGTCCAAGCGTGGATGAACAGTCCCACGCACAGGGCGAACATTATTAACGAAGGCTTCCAAGACCAAGGCATGGGTGTGGCCTTTGGCAATGTCAGCCAAGGCCAATACTACTCTGCGGTCACCAACACTTTTGGCGCGCTCCAAATTAAAAAAGCCGTTGCGCAAACTCCGGTTCCTACTCCGGCGCCCGCTCCCCAACCCGCCCCGGCTCCCGCGCCGGTTCCGGCCCCAACACCCGCCCCGACTCCCAAACCGACTCCCGCGCCTACCCCAAAACCCGCACCCGCGCCTAAGCCTACGCCCGCGCCGGTTCCAGTTCCAGTTCCGGCGCCTACGCCCGCGCCCGCGCCTGCCAGCACCGCCGGCGAAACGGCAACCGCCATAGCCATACTTTCCCCCACCCTGCAAGTCCAAGGGGAAATGGCAGCGGAAAATATAGTCCTGGCCATAAGCGTGTATGTTGCGGGCAACCCAAATTTGGTTACCGCGCATTTAGGCAGTAACCGCACCGAGTTGGTTGTCCAAGAACAGGCTTTGGACTCAAAAAAATACCACGGCACCCTTTCCGTAGCGTACTCACCAGGCATAAACGACCAGACTTTAAAAATTGTAGCCCAAAATGCTGCAGGCAAAGAAGCCACTTACGAATTGCCGCTCACGCGCATTTCCTTTGGACGCTCTGAATATACCACCCAACAGCTGCTCGATGCCTGGGCTAAACAGCAAACCGAAAATGCCTCAACAAGCCTTCTGGCCAGCGAGGGAATACAAGCCCAAAAAGAAATATCCCCCTGGCAGCTATTTTACAAATACAACCGCTACATAAGCCTGACATTCGGCATTTTGTTTTTACTCCTCATGCTTACAGACTTGAATATTGTGGTAGAAAAAAAACTCCAACGGTTCGACAAGCGGGCCGGCAATATTTTTGTCTTGCTCCTTTCGCTTATTATTATTGCACTCATGTACTGGCTATAAATAATTTACTTTATCCACTAATTCACAAATTTATACAAATTACACCAACTTTAAATTTATCCAAACTATTTAGTGATATTAGAGTAAATTCGAGTATTCGTGGATAAATAAACGCATAATATGACCACCCAAAACCAAAAAATTATTTCAGCCACGCTTATTTCTATTGTTGCCATTGGCGGGCTGCAGGCACTTATTTACATTTTAAACCTAAACCAAGTACGCATTTATTTGCATGTGGCTTTTTGGATATACCTCTATTTAATAGTCAAAATTACCTTGCTCTACGATTTGCATTTCAAAAACCCCGAAAGCTTTACAACACCGGAGAAAGGCTTTTCGGGTTTTATCCATAGGGCACACTGGGTACTGGAAGCGTTTTGGGAACGCTTGGCCCATTTACGCCGTTGGGACGAACTTAAGCAGTGGCTAAACTACCTGGTGTTGCCAGGGTTCTTATATTGGCCTTCGGTATGCCTGTTTTACCTGCATATGGGCGACTTAAAAACACAACAGCTTATTGCCACCCTTTCGGCATTCGCCATTATATTTGCCTATTGGCACTTAAAAGAGGTGTTTACGCGCAAAAGCGAAAACCTGGAGCAAGGCACGGTTACCGCACTTTCTATCATAAAACTTTACGCGGCCTTTTTGGTCTTTACCGCGGCCATTGGCATAACCAGGCATTTTTGCTTGGGGTATGAATTATATACGGTGGCCATTTTCTGCTTAAGCTACCTGCTCATCCACCAAGCCCTGTTCCAGTTCCAACTCCTTTCGCTCAAAACCGTGGGACTCACGCTTTTGCTTTCGGCAATTATGGCTTTGTTCGCGCTTATTGTGTATATCCACTGGGGGCTGAATTATTTTACGGCTGGCGCGTTCCTTATGGTCTGGTATAACTTTTTTTGGAACCTGCTGCACCATTATGCCGAAAAGCACCTGACATGGCAGGGCTTAATAGAATTGTTTATGGTAACATTAGTAGCCAGCGCCATGCTCTTGGGCGCGACAAATTTCCGCTCGCGCATTTCGGACACGTGCGGCGTGCTCTACTAAATACTAAAATAAACTAAATTACTAAACCGGGAGTGAGAATTTATAATTTTATTTGGTAGATTTTTTTCTCGCCAACTCGGTTGCCTTAAACAGCGACTCAAACGTGCCGGCATCTATCCACTCGCCTTTGACAATGTCTACGGCGAGTTCGTTTTTTTGCAGGTACCAATTATGGATGTCGGTTATTTCCAACTCCCCCCGCGCCGAAGGCTTTGCGGTCTTGGCCGCTTCTACCACGCGCTGGTCATAAATATACAAACCGGTTATGGCATAGTCGGACAAAAAGGCTTTGGGTTTTTCTTCTATGTGCACCGCTTTCATATTTTCGTCAAACTTTACCACGCCAAAACGCTCGGGATCGGGCACTTGTTTGGCAAAAACATGTCCACCGCCCGTAAAGTTCCGTATGGTATCCGAAAAATCGTCCTCAAAAATATTGTCGCCCAGTATCATGCACACATTGTCGCCGTCTATAAAATCTTCCCCAATTAAAAACGCTTGGGCAAGGCCCTCGGGCTTGTCTTGGATTTCATAGGCAAACCGGGCGCCGTACTCGCGGCCCGAACCCAGCAATTTTAAATAGTCCCCGGCATGGTCGGGTGCAATAATAATTAAAATGTCTTTTATCCCGGCCTTAAGCAGCGTCTCTAAGGGATAAAAAATCATGGGCTTGTTGTATACCGGCAGCAACTGCTTACTGGTAACGCGCGTCAGCGGGCTTAACCTCGTACCCGAACCCCCGGAAAGAATAATGCCTTTCATAACTCTACTAAATACTAAATTATACTAAATTACTAAAATTACAATAGATGTTCGAACTTTATACAAATTATATAACCTATAAAATTGAGTGTAATAATTCCTAACTAACAATACTGCCCCACTTAGCACTCCCCTGGCATTATACTAGTAAAATTCCGCATTGCCAATTTAGTAATTTAGTGCTTTTAGTAGTTAGTAGAGGCGAAGCTAAATCTTCGCATTGAGTAAATATTCCCTCAGTGCGTCTTCCCATTTTGGCAATTGGTAGATTTTGGTATTAAGGAGGACCGCTTTCTTGGGCCGCTGGGCCTTGCGCGGGAATGCGGTAGACGGTACTGGTACAAGCTGGACGGTTTTGTTGGTAAAGGCAAAGAGTTCTTTGGCCAAGTCGTACCAACTGGCAAAACCCGCGTTGGTTATATGGTACAAACCAAAGGGCTTTTGTTCACCGAGCAAATATTTTACCGCTTCTGCCAAATGCTTGGCATAGGTGAGGCTGTTAATTTCGTCGTTCACCGCTTTTATTTCGGGCTGCTTGCCTGCCAACTCGAGCATTAAGTCTATAAAACTTTTTTTGGAAAGTTCACTCTCGCCTTTCGGCCCAAACAACACCGCAGTACGCACTATATAATATTTTTCCCCTTTTTCGGCAATAAGCTGTTCTCCGCCCAACTTGGTACGGCCATATTCGGAAATGGGCGTTGGCACATCGGTCTCGATATATTCGCCCTTTTGGCCGTCAAAAACGTAGTTTGAAGAAAAATGTACCAGAGTGGTATCTATTTGTTTGCACAATTCAGCCAATTTTCCCGGAAATTCGGCGTTAAGCTGGAAAGCTATTTCGCGCTTTTCTTCCGCCCCATCTACATCGTTAAAAGCCACGCAATTTATTATTGCGGCAGGATTCTGGGGAAGCGCTAATATTTTTTGCTTTAACTCCTCAAAATTCGTAACGTCTACGTCTTCCCTATCCCACGCCACAGCGGCAGGATACAGCGCCTTAAATTGTCCCCCCAAGGTGCCTTTTGCACCTAAAATTACTACTGGATTCATATATTCCTCCGGGCGGCACTCGCCGCATTAGTTATTTACTAGCGTTTAGCGTTTAGTAGGTAGCGTTTAGCTTAAATTCACGGATACACGGATGGCGCGGATACCACTGGTCATTCTGATTTTTCTAATTACTCATTACTTATTACTAAACCTTGATTCTTGATTCATGCCTCTTGATTCTTGCAGTTGTTAAATTGCTAGAATGATAAAATGTTAAAATGACCAACTGCCCCAGCATCCATAATACTTATTGCACCAGCTTCTTCCACCATCCCTCATTGTCCCTGTACCATTGGACAGTCAACGCCAGCCATTCTTCAAATTCATGTTCTGGCTGCCAACCGAGTTCGTTTTGGATTTTAGAAAAGTCTATGGCGTATTTGACGTCGTGGCCCGGCCGATCGCCCACCATTTCAATAACCGATTCGTCATTTCCGAGCAAGGTGGCTATGAGTTTTGCCACTTCCAAATTGGTATATTCCTTATGGTTTGCGCCTATAACGTACTGCTGGCCTACGCGCCCGCGGAGCAGTATGGCCTCTATGGCCCGGCAATGGTCCTGGACGTGCAACCAATCCCTAACTTGGTTGCCCGGTTTGTATATTGGGATTTTTTTCCCTTCCAAAACGTTGGTAATGGCAAGGGGTATAAGCTTTTCGGGAAAATGGTACGGGCAGGCCATACGTAATGTGGTACGCGCGTACCAAATGGTCGGAAGCTGCCTTGCTTGCAGCATAGGGACTGCGAGGGTTATACGGGGTATGTTCGTTAAATTTCTCGGCAGATTCCAAGGGTATGTGCCCAAAAACTTCATCGGTAGAAATGTGGTGGAAGCGTTCTGCCCCCACTTCGCGGGCAGCATCCAGCAAAACCTGCGTGCCCACGACATTGGTAGTTATAAATTCGGTTGGGTTGGCTATAGAGCGGTCGACATGGCTTTCCGCGGCAAAGTGGACCACTACATTGGCGCCAGCCATGGCTTTTTTTACAGTTGCCCTGTCACGGATATCGCCATGGACAAACTGGAAACTTTTTTCCAAGCCGGCTAAATTTTCCATATTGCCGGCATAAGTTAAGGCGTCCAATACCACAACGGTATCGGCCGGGTGTTGTGCAAGCCAGTACCTGACAAAATTGGAACCTATAAACCCCGCCCCGCCGGTTATGAGAATTTTCCTGGTTTTTACGCTCGCCATTTCAATAAAATTATTCTACGGTAAATGTTACCCGCACAGCCTGGCCTTTGCGCACGACATCAAAAGTGGCATTTTCCCCAGGCTTCATACGCTGGAGAAATTCTTCCAATACTTCGTCTTCCGTAACGGCATTGCCATTAACCTTAACTATAATGTCCCCCGCCAAAAGTCCGGCTTTGGCGGCTTTGGCATTGGGCTTTATTTCCACTACCTGCGCCCCGAGGGGCAGGGCAAGGGCATTTTTCTGTATTTCCACTACTGGCTTGTACGTAAAGCCATATGCGGGCATGGGCAAATTCCCTTGGTTGGACAAATATATTGCCGTAAGCTGCTTAAGCACATCGGCCGAAACCAAACGCTCGCCATTCCACATGCCAACTGTTTCCGCTTTTAAGTTTACTACCGCTTCCCCAGGAGTTAACAGCCCAGAGTGTTGGACAAAAAAAGTCCGGGTGGGTTCGTCGGCATTGAAAGGCAAATCTGCCGGGTCGTTTTGGGCTTGGGTGACAAAGCTGCCCTCAAATCGCGACAAGTGCGACCGGGTGGAGGCGTTTAAAAAGAATATTCGTTCTCCGGGAGCCAAACTTTCCGATACGCCAAAAGCCGCAACCGAAACATTGGTGAGCGGCGCGCTAAAAAACACTACGCCCGTTTCCCGGTTTAAGAGAGTTTTGGTTATGCCGGCAAAACGCCCGTCACTGAGCATGACTATGTATTCCACGCCCGTGGCCGCGAAGGTGGGTTCCGCACTTGCAAAGGTGCCGTCTTGGGTAAGGTTTACTGCCGTCCCCGCCAATACCAATTGGCCGTGGTCCTTTTTAAACACCGCACTTATCCGAGACTTTGCTTCTTGGGCTGCTTGGCTTACGTCCCCGCTATCGGAAACCCGCACTTCTTCCCTGCGTTCTATAATTATGGGGGTTTGGGGCTGGATAATTTTCCAGCGGTTCAAAACCGGCAAAAGCGAAAGTTTAGCCGTAAGCCATCGGCCAAACAATACATTTACCAACATGCCGGCAAAAACAGAAAACAAAATTATGGCTGCGATGCTTTTTTTATTCATAAAAATATAACGTAGCGTTTAGCGTGTAGTAAGTAGCGTTTAGGACTCTACTAAATACTAAAATAAACTAAATTACTAAATTAGGTTTTAGGTATTAGGTGTTAGGTTTTAGGAAAAACTAAACTAGTGATCAGTGGAAAGCGGTCAGTAGCTGCAAAAATTCAGAAGTCAGTAATTAGGTATTTAGTCATTGGGATTTGATTAGAAATTAGGAATTAGAAATTAGAAATTGGTGCTAATGGTTAAAGATATAAGATTGCAGCCCATCTTGATTCATGATTCTTGCTTCTTGATTCTTGCAGTTGTTAAGTTAAATTGCCTACCTACTAATTTATTATCCTCCACGGTGTGGCTATAAGGACAAGCATAGTGCAGACGGCTAAAAGCCAGGCGTGGAATTTGAGCTTCTTAATGTTAAGGGTATTGAACACGGCATAAAATGTCAAAACTATGCAAAAATAATAGGCATTGAACAACAATAAGCCCAAGGCCGAATAATGGAAAGGCAAAAACGACAGCGCCCAAAACAATTCCACCATAAAGAGCCCGATAACCAAAGACATAACGGACTTGTAGCGGTCAGTGCTGGGTATGAAGTCAAAATACGAACGGGTTATTATAAAACTTGCCGCCAATACCGCGAGCAAGTATATGTTATGGAAGGCAGGAAAATAAAAATTATACGCCGATACCACCATGAACACGCCAAAGCTGGTTAACAAACTTTCGTTCAGCACCACGTTTTCCGAAAACTTCCCCAAAAAGATTTCAAAAAGCGAACCGAGCACAACGGTTATAATGAGGAATATGCCTTTAACAAAATACCAGGGTATTATGCCGTACACCCCGAAAGCCGTAATATAAAAAACCGTAGGGGCCAGTAAGCGCCAAAAACTGTATTTTTGTACGGCTTTTAAATACCAATAATTATACGCGGTAACTACAGCCAAAAAAACTCCTGCAACCCCGACTAAAATCCTAAACACCGGCCGTTCAACGGGAAATTGCTGGAGCAATATCAGAAAGGCTAAGGCAAACGCGACTGCTATAAATTTATGGAACTTGAGCATGCTTAGAGGCAAGTGTTAAAAACCCTCCCAAAGCCAAGAATACCAACGCACAACTTACCGCAGCATTCAGCCGCAAGGGCCCGAGCCACGTGCTGTCTATGCGCATGAATTCAAGGAAAAACCTGCCTATATTATACAATAAAACGTAAGCCAAGAAAAGCATGCCGAAATTTAGTTTTTTCCTGTGCCCAAAGGCTAACAGTCCTGCCAATACCAGCCCGTTCCAAAGCATTTCATAAAGGAACCACGGATGGAAATAGTCCCTGCCCGCAAAAGCTTCCGGCCTGAATTGTTCGGGCACGTACATGCCCCACGGCAAGTCGGTTGGGTAGCCATAAGCTTCATAGTTGAACAAGTTGCCCAGCCGTCCAATAATTTGCCCGGCCAAGACTGCCGGAGCGAGCCAGTCAAGCAAATTTAAAATTTTTAATTTATATATTTTGCGGCAGAGCAGCAAGCAAACCAAACCGCCTAAGACTGCCCCGTATATGGAAAGTCCGCCTTGCCAAATTTTAAACATGTCGGCCGGGTACTGGGCATAATAACCAATGTCCGAAAGCACGTGGTAAGCACGCGCCCCGAGAAAGCCCGATATGACAACCCAAAAAAGCAGGGTGTCAGCTTGCGGGGCATTTAAGCCAAACCTGCCCGCACGTTTTTGCGCCAGCCAATATCCCACGGCTATGGCTGCAGCCATGCATAAGCCGTAATAATGGATGGTTAAAAACCCAATATAAAAAACCTGGGGCAACACCCACTGCCCGCTAAATATTTTGGAAAGCAATCCCAAAAATACCGCAACAAATACAAGCCCAAAAAAATATTTAATTCTTTTTTTCAAAAATGTAAAATTTGTTAATTAACAAATTTGTAAATTGAAACCGCTAAAACAGTGCGGCTTGCGTCATAACCCCGGCCCGCGGCACAGCTTCGGAAATTTTAAGCGGGCTTTCCTTGGTCTTAAAAAAGTCCTTATACAAGA
>CAYOXN010000020.1:0-14093 GCA_964407965.1 uncultured Candidatus Saccharibacteria bacterium | reverse complement strand
ACTGGAAACATGATGTGCGCTTTAATCTACTCGCGCACTATCGACCCATCACAATTGGGTCTCAACCTCGCCGGCATCGCCATGGCCACCCGCCAAGGCGAAATGCTTGCCGAAATGGGATTGGTTCCGAAATCGATAATCAGCGGAGTCGACCTGCGCAACGTGGAGGGAGCTAACTTGACCGCCGAGGCGATCAAGAAAGCTGTCGATGTAAAAGTCCCTTGCCACAAGAGCCCGGCGGTCACATACCCCTACTACGACGCTAAGGTTGCCTTCCAGTCCTGGGAACAGTTCGGTGACTACGCTGCGCACATGTACTTGGCGGGTCGCCCCGAGGTGGAAGGCCTCTGGACCGAAACCCGTGAGACCTTCGCCTCGCGCATCACCAGCGCGGTCGAAGCCGATTACCCCGGCGACGGATACGTTTTATTTGATTTAAACTACGAGCAGGTTCTCCTGCTCCACTTCCTGCACGTAGAAAAAATCAATCTCGACGAAATCCCCCACACCAAAGGCGCATGGGAACCAAAAAACGGCGGCGGAATCGCGTATGGGACAGACGGAACAATTATGGAGTTCGATGCGAACTTCGAAATGATTATCCCCCTCGTCCCCTAGCACTTAGGGGAGAATTGCTTGCACTGCAATTCTCCCCAACCTTTATAAGTATTTATGTATATGAGTGCTTATAATAGTTAATTTAACCATTAATGTAAGTGTTAAATGTAGTTGCCTGATTTATCAGGCCAACCACCAAACAACCTTTTAGCCCATAAATGGGCAAATTACAATACTAATTTAACTCCTATGAAACTCATTCTCCAAGGCCTCGGCGCCAGCGCCGGTATAGTGGAAGGCGTAGCTAAAATATTTATGCCCGGCCAGCCTTCTGTACAGTTTCCAGAAAATGCCATATTAGTTACAACGTTAACCGACCCAACCATGGTTATGGCCATGACCAAAGCTTCGGCCATAATAACTGACATGGGCGGCATTACCTCACACCCGGCAATTTTAAGCCGCGAAATGGGCATTCCCTGCGTGGTAAACACCAAACGAGCCACGCAAGTAATTCAAGACGGAATGAATTTAAAGATCAACGGTACTACGGGCGAAATTTTCTTATTAACTTAATTTGGGGGTTGATATACATTTGTATAATAATCCCCACTGCAAATTTATGGATAAAAATTGGATACAAGAATACGGCAAGGCTTCGTTCTTGCTGTACGCGGGCAATACCATAGACGCTTTCCAGCCGCTAGATTTTTTTCACTTCTATCCGCTATGGTACGACCTGTGGGTAAAAAGGTTTATGATGGTTATGGATGTCTTGGATTTGGACTTTAAGCCTTACAAAGAGGTAAAGCATCTCCTGCCGGGGCCGTCGAGCATGCGGGCTATTTTGCAAAAAATAATCCCCACGGCTAAAGGCCTGGAAGGTAAAAACAAGGAACAGTTTGCCCGCATGGCCAACTTTTTTGCACGCATGCTTATAGAAGCCTGTCCCCAAGACCCGTTTGGTTTAACCAGCAACCCTATACATGAGGCGGGCAATGCCCAAAAAATCATAACCTCAACACCCTGGCACCAAGCTAACCCAACATATGCCAAACAACTAGGCCAACTCATAACCGCCGCGGGTTCGCTAGTCCACGGGCTCTATAACGATGTGGTCACCGACTTTGGTTGGGACGCCTACGGGCCATATTCCTTTGCCACGCCAGACCATACATACCAAATGGTTATTCGGCACTTCCCAAACTTAGCCCCAATAGAAATATGGGAAAAAGAATTGCTAACCCCCATAAAGGATTTACAAATTTACCAATTTTACCAAAATGTAACCTGGGAGTTTGCTTTTTTAGGCTGCCATACTGTCTTAAAGAAAGGCGACCCTATACAAAACCTTACCCACTTTGCCGTAAAAATAAATGGCAACTTTATTCACCCTTCAACTTTAATCCCCATAATACAAGAACTGGCCGGCAAGGCTGAACAAATTTATGCCAACATACGCAAAAAAAATCCCGATGAAATAAAACGCATGGTCATGCTCCAGGAATGCTTCCAACTCCAAAAACTCTTCACGGCCGCTTACCTGAATTGGTTACCCACTCCGGAAATGTACGAACGCATACAACAGCCGTTACGTACCGGCATATTGCCTTTTGGGAAAATAATGACTAGTGTGGAAGAATACCAAGAACTATTCCATTTAAACTGGTTTGAAAAAAATATCTTAAATTAATTTTTCCAGGCAGCACTTGCTGCCTGGTTTTTTTACAATTGATACTTGATGACAGCCTTCTGATACTTGATGACCGTCTTCAGGGATACATCTAATAAAAACGATAGGCTTTGAGTTTTCCGTACACCTAGTATATCCATTTATCCCTGAAGACGGCCATCTACACAAATTTTTGAACAACCTTTGTTTTTTTGACTAAACCTTATAAATTCCTTAAACTGCCTGGTATGTTAACAAGAGGATTTATACTATTCTTAGTAGGCAGTACCGCTGTGGCGTGGAGCCAGTCTCTGGCTTCGGGTATGGGCATGCTAACAGCCGCCCAACAACACCCCTCGCCGCTTGCGCCAAACGTGGCCAAATGGCACGACGTTTCGGGTAATTTACTGGACACAAAAGAGCAAACCCTTCCGGAGTTCAGGCTTCCGTTTTCCCCAAAAAAACGGCTTCAAAATTTGCGACTACTCATAAGTCCCGGCCCGTTTCGCGGCTTTGCTTTCGCTTACCGATACACCTGGCACACCCAGCGGACACGCACTGTGCGTTACTCCCTCAAGTATCCCTAAGCTCTCACGGAAGGCTCCGGCCTTCCTTTTTTATTGCCTACCCTGTCAATACTATATACCCTTGACATTAGCTTAAAATTTAGTAACATTATACTATTAATCGCTCCTCATGCGGAGCGGTTTTTCAATTTCTCGCCCAAGGAGGCACATAATGAAGCACGCACTGCTTCTCCTAGCTTTTGTCTTCGGCCTTACAGCCGAAGACCACTCGATTATTCACCCTAAACAGGGCGAAAGTGGCAAGCACCCTGAAGAACTCACCCCACCCACCCTGGAATTCGTAACTTCCACCACCGGTGGCTTTGTAAACGGCAACGCCATGATCAACTTCTCCAAACGTTTTTATGCGGAAAACCATGCCTACAAGGCACTGGGTGGAGTTCTGGGGTTTGGAGGGGTCGGCTACGCAGTCCTCAACCGCAAGAATGCGAAGTTAATTTCTTCCGCATACGCCACGTACGGTGAATACGCCGGCGGCGGGGTGGGCATTAGGTTTTTGGGGAAAAAAGATTTTAAAAACTTTTACCTCGTTACCGACGCTCACCTATTGCAGTCAATTTCCCGTCACGGATTCAACAATAGCCGAACGTTCCTGGATCCCACCCATGTGAGTCTGGGTTACAAATGGCTACAAGTAGGTTTTAGCGCCGAGTATTTACACTACGGGGTTGTACCGGCCCCAGTAGACCACCATTATGTGGTCGAAGTCGAACCAGAACCAGACCACGAGTTTGGTAAGGGCTTTCGGGTGTTTATTGAACCCTCACCGGTTTACGGTATCGGTTATCGTGCCAGCCACACACCGCACGGCTGGGCGCACATATTCTTCACGGAATACCGCCCCGACTTCAAACGCCTCTTCCGGAGGCACTAGCGTGCAGGCTTTACAGGTCGACCCGCGTCACCCCGACGCGTGCCGGCCTTATTTTTTTGTCTAAAATATGCAATAATTAATTAGTAGGTAGCGGGTAGTAAGTAGTAGGTAGGGAATTTGGCAATTTACAAATTAACAACTGCAAGAAGCAAGAATCATGAATTAAGAATCAAGAAGGGCTGCAATCCTTGATCCTTTATCCTTTACCATTAACACCAATTTCTAATTCCTAATATCTAATTACTAATCAAAACCCAATGACTAAGTGCCTAACAATTGGTTTTTGACTCTTACATCTACTTTGCTCTACTTGATAACTTTACCGTGTCCGCCGTATCCGCCCGTCATATATGGGCGGAGAAGGTGGATGAACTTTACGAACTTGAAACTAATTTCCCTAAACGCTACCCCCCTACACGCTAAACGCTAATTTCGTTTATTTTAGTATTTAGTAGAGTATATATTTTATTTAATTATGCCTGTCCGCCATAGCCTTGGCGAAGGAGGAGTCAATTTTATTTAATTATTCAACCCCTTACCCCTATGAGCGAAAAAGAACCCAATCCCGACATTAATGAATTATATTCCGGCATAGAAGCCCACCAGCCTGTGCCGGAACATAAAGAAGTGCCGGAACTTACAATAAATCAAGCAAAGCCTAAACCCACAAAGCCAACTGAGACCCCAACAACCTACGACAATGACATAGCGCCCCGCTTGTCAGAATAACCAGTTTATGCTAAAATCTTGTTACTTAAGTTCCGCTCAAAGACTTAGGTACAGCAGTGTCGCACTTTTAACTCGATAGCTTTTAACTTGATAACCTTAAACTTGATAACTCATTTATGCCCAATACGAAATCTGCAGCCAAGGCTATGCGCCAAGCAATTCGCCGCCGCACCCGCAACTTGGTAAAAAAAGACGCTTACAACCAAGCGGTCAAACACGTCAAAAACCTTATCACCGAAGGCACGAAGTCAGACGCAGCAAAAGCCCTTAGCTTAGCCATGAAAGCCTTGGACAAGGCTGCCAAAACCCGTGTCCTCCACAAAAACACGGCTTCCAGAAAAAAGTCCCGCTTAGCCAAGGCTATTGCGAAACTTACCTAGCCCTAATACAAAACCTCCCCAATGGGGAGGTTTTTAATTTGCCTTAAATATTTTATTCCATATGGCTTCAGACCGCTGGTTAAGCGAATGGAATTTTTTCTTTCTTGGTTTTGGCTCTATAAGGGTATCCAATAACCTTTTTAATATGTTGGCCATATATAGTTTTCCTTCCTAGAGGTAGTCTCAAAACCTGCTTTTCAGACGAAGTTTCAGAATTTCGAGTAGATTGGGCAAAATAATTTTTGAGGTTTAGCCGAAGCTAAGCTGAAAAAATTTTTTGGCCAAGATGCCGAAATTATGAAAGTGCAGTCAAAATGGGGTTTTGAGACTACCTCTAATTGTAAGACAGTTACACCACCCTTGACTTACTATGCAGGTTTTAATTTTATTGTGCCTAGCCATGCCGGTATTTTTTAAAACCTCTTTCCCGGACGTCTGCTTATACAATTAAGCACACCGATTTATGAAAAAAATAATTCTTGCCGCGGCCCTACTCTTTTCCATATATCCCCTTTCCCGCCAAACTTCAGCCCAAACGCCAAGCTATCGCGACCCCTACATTATCCTTTCCGCTTACTACGCCCTGCCCGGGCAGGCTTTCCGGGTAAATGGTAGCGGGTTTTTACCCGGAGAAACCGTAACTATAAACACCTTGGGCAGGACACAAGCCTTAAAAGCCAGCCGGTCAGGCACCATTGCTTCCCAAACTTTTACCGTACCTTTTTCGGCCATAAACTCCACCCAAACTGTTCAGGCCACCGGTTCGGCCGACTTCCGCCCTGTCAATGCCACGCTCAACGTAGGCACGTTTTATCCCTTTGCGGAACCTAGCACGTATTTCGTAAAACCTGGCGGAAAATTTAAAATTTCAGCCACCCGGTTTGCCCCCAACGAACAGGTTACCCTTACGGGACCCGGGTTACAAAAAACCTTAAAAGCCACTGGCACCGGCCAGCTTACCACTACGGTTACCGCCCCCAACCAAGAAGACAACTTTAGCTATACGCTTACCGGCGTACAAAGCGCAACAGCTAGCTCATTCGTCATTACGGTATCCCGCTGGCAAACCCACAATGACTAAATAGTCTCTGAACGCTTTAACCGGTGCTTATATAAAAACACCTCGGGACTCTTTTCTTCTAAGTTGTTAGCAGGCCGGTTGGTTATAAGCAATATTTTTTTAAATAGGTCATACATACCATAGTAGACTGGAAAAAAAGGCAAAACTTATGCTCCCATGCGGGCGCGTAAACGCTGCCCCTACACCTGATTCATGCAAGACTAATCAGGACTTACGCACTGAGACAAATTCGAGGCATTTTCCGAGGATTTCTGGAGGCGTAGTCAGACTACGACGACAGAAACCGGAGGAAAATAACAAAGAAGTTGGCCAGAGTTGCCTTTTAGGATCTGGCTCCGCTGATCCAAAAGGTAGCGGTGCCTAAGTCCTGCTAATGTTTATTTGAGAATCCTAAAGCTTGGTAGGGAACGGTTTATAACCGTTCCTTTTCTATGTAAATACCAAAACCCGTATGGTGTTGGGTGGGCTATAAACCCACCCCCTACCGGTGCATTATGGGGTAAGGTTGGTGTAGGGGAAGGCATTGCCTTCCCATTTTGAAGGCATTGCCTTCCCATTTTTTTAGGGCGGACAAGATTGTCCGCCCTACAGTTGGAAAAAGTTTTTTCTACGTTACCCTACAAAAAATTGGGCTATGGTCCTAAAAAGTTGGCTTAAGAATACTTCAAAGCGGTTATACTTCTTCTTGGCCGCTGGGGCCGAAGCGTGCGGTTTGTGGCTACTCATGCGGAAATTAAAACTTAATTTTTATTCCATTCTATTATACCATACGCTATTTCCTGTTTATCAAGTTTACCACCAAGGTTATAATAGCTTCTTTTTCTTGGGGCCGGCTTTCGGCTATTAAAAGCGCCAATGCCGCCAAAGCGCTGTCGTTTATTTTCCGCTCGCCCTTTTTGTTCATTAAATAATTATTCTCTATAAGGAAAAGCAAAAACAATAAACTGCCAATGCGTTTGTTGCCGTCGGCAAACGGGTGGTCCTTAATGCAAAAGTACAGCAAGTGGGCGGCTTTTTCTTCTAAGGAAGCATACAAGTCTTTGCCGTTATACGTTTGATGAATGCTCCCCAACGCGCCTTTTAGTTTGCCTCCCACTTCCTGGCCAAACAAACTGCTGGCTTCCTTTTTGGCTATGAGCCGTTTTTTAAACTGCCCTATGCTTTTTTGTATGTCCTCATATACGAGCGGCTTGGCGGTTTTGAGCGTAACTGCCTCCACTTTCAACTTGCCTTCGTCGTACCCGTTAAGCACAAACCACGTATTGGTGTAGTCGGTAATAATGCCCAGCAACTCCTTTTCGTAACCTTCGGATTTTTTTGCCTCAATAACCTGACGGATGAGGTTGTTAGCTGCTTGCAGTTCCTTAAGCTTTAAGCTTTTGTTTTCCAAATCCTTGAGCCGCTGTTCGTTTATGGCATAACCTTTAACCAAATATTCCTTAAGCCGTTGTGTTGCCCATACCCGGAACTGGGTTGCTTTTGCCGAATTTACCCTATAGCCTACCGAGAGTATCATGTCCAAATTATAATACTGTACCCGGTAGGTTTTACCGTCCGGGGCAGTATGTGCAAAAATTGCACATACTGCTTTTTCGCTTAACTCCGAGCTTTTTATGACATTCCGAATATGGCGGCCTATGGAAGTCCGATCTGTGTTAAATAGGGTTGAAATTTGTGCCTGGGTCATCCAAACCGTCTCGCCTTCATGGCGAATCCTTATTTCAGGCCCCTGCTGGTCTTTATATATTACAATCTCACCTTTTTTTGTTTCTTCCGGCATATGCGTAAATGTTAATACCACATACACTATTGTTATTTTAAGTATATACGTTCGTTCACCCAAAGTCAAATTAATTGTGGATAAACTCCTAAGAAATATAATAAAACCACCCCGCCGGAGGCGGAATGGTTTTATTGTTATTGGCCAAGCCTGCTTTCAATTTCGATAAGTGCGCGCCTACTTGGTTCTTTAACAGCGTGCCGGATATACGGCAAATGTCCGTTGAACGCCTTTGGGCGGATGTCTCTCTAATCTCTGTCAGGCCTTAGCCCACTTTAAGCCGCGAACCCCAACGTTTGCTGCTGCCGGAATGAGTTGAGTTGGTGCTTAAAAGGCCGGTAGAGGAAAATTGGGTATTTACCCAAATATTCCATAAGCGCTTTTTTTACATTACCCGAACTTTTTATGTGCTTTATTTGCAGTTTCTTATTGGGACCCAAGTGGGCCAGCACATATACTCCCGGCTTTTTGGGGCTGACGACTTTTTCTATATTGTGCCGGTTTAGGACATACGGCTTAAACCAGCTCTCTGGCTTTTTCATACATCACCCCCTTTTCTCCAAGGCCTTACTCCTTAGGTGAGTTCCGGGGTTTCCCCATTAACCCGTAACTTTCCCAGGATACCTTGTCTTTACATAGTATACGTTCGTACACCTCTTGTCAAGCACCCACTATAAAACCGCCATAAATAGGCGGAAGTTTAGTCGCATAAAAATAACAGGTTTTAGGTTTTTGGTTTTAGGTACTAAGGCCTTCTACTAAATTAGCGTTTAGCATTTAGTAGGTAGCGTTTAGGGAAATTAGTTTCAAGTTCGTAAAGTTCATCCACCTTCTCCGCCCATATATGACGGGCGGATACGGCGGACACGGTAAAGTTATCAAGTAGTGCTAAGTGTCTGGAAGGGTTCAAAAGCTAATTATTAGGTATTTAGTCATTGGGATTTGATTAGAAATTAGGAATTAAAATTTAGAAATTGGTGTTAATGGTAAAGGATTGCAGCCCACCTTGATTCTTGATTCTAACTTCTTGATTCTTTGTGTGTGTGAAGGATAAAAGATAAAGGATAAAGGATGTTTTCCTACCTACTAACCGCTACTCACTAACCGCTAGCCTCTCCATTTCCCCCCAATTGTCCCCCACCTTCGCCTCGGCCACCACGGGGACGGAAAGGGTTATGGCGTTTTCCATAAGCGGCTTAAGCATTCGCACATACTCCTCTACTTTGTCTTCCCGTACTTCAAACACCAATTCATCATGCACTTGCAGCAACATTTTTATTTCATCACTTAACCCTTTGCTCTTCTTCCGTAATTCCCGATCAATATTTATCATGGCAATTTTTATGACGTCCGCGGCCAAAGACTGGATAGGGAAATTTATAGCTGCCCGTTCGGCCGCAGCCCTCACCGCCCAGTTGCGCGCAGTTATGTCCGGAAAACGCCGTATGCGGCCAATTTGGTTGGTTAAAACCTGTTTCTCCGCCACCTCTTGCTTTATGCCGTCCATGTAGGCTTTTACCTGAGGGTAGGCTTCGTAATATTTTTGTATAAACTCTTTGGCTTCGCTTCGGCTGACTTCGCCAATCCTGGAAGACAGCCCAAAACTGGACAGGCCATACAGTATGCCGAAGTTTATGGTCTTGGAATCCCGCCGCATGTCCGGGGTAACTTTTTCTTTGGGCACATTAAAAATTTCCATGGCGGTTTTGGTGTGGATGTCTTCGCCTTTTTGGAAAACTTCCATCATTTTCTTGTCTTGCGCCAAATGGGCAATAATGCGAAGTTCAATTTGCGAGTAGTCAAACGAAAGTAATTTATAACCCTTGTGTGCAACAAACCCTTGCCGGATGCGGTTGCCCATGCCCGTGCCGCGCACCGGAATGTTTTGCAAATTCGGGTCGGAACTGGAAAGCCGCCCCGTTGCGGCTACGGTTTGGTTATAACTCGTATGCAGCCTGCCGGTATGCTTATTAACCAATGCCGGCAACGCCAGCAGGTATGTGGAATGGAGCTTCGTCAGTTCGCGGTATTCCATAAGTTTTGGTATAACCGCATGTTGGCCAAGCATTTTTTCCAATTCCCCCGCCGCGGTAGACAAGCCGGTTTTGGTTTTCCGGTTTTCTACCGGTTCCAGCTTGAGCTTTTCAAACAATACTTCCTTAAGCTGTTTGGGGGATTGGATGTTAAATTCTTCTCCGGTTAAACGGTAAATATCCTGTTCCAACTGTTTAATTTCCACTTCGGCCTGGCCGGCAAGTTTATTTATAAACTTAACGTCCAGTCCAATGCCAGCCCGTTCCATGCCCGCCAGCACTTCCACCAACGGCATTTCTATGTCCTTAAATATATTTTCCAAGTGCTGTTTTTTAAGCTCGGGTTCAAACAGGGCTTTAAGGCGCATGGTCATGTCTACGTCTTCGCAGCAGTAAAAACTAACCTTTTCCGCCGGCACTTCAGCCATGGTAATTTGTTTTTTGCCTTTGCCAATAAGTTCTTCTATGGGCTGCATGTGGTAACCCAGTTCGCTAAACGCCAACGCTTCCAAATTATGCTGACGCGTACCGGGATTGAGCAGGTACGAGGCTATCATGGTGTCGAACTCCACGCCAGCCAAAGTTATGCCGGCATTTTGCAGCACATGGTAGTCGTATTTTATGTTGTGGCCTATTTTTTTTATTTCCAAATTTTCCAACAGGGCCTTAAGGCCAGGGGTTTTATGCAGCATGTCGGCAGGCACATAGTATGCCACGCCGTTTTCACAGCACAGGCCCACGCCTACCAGGCTCGCCTCTATGGCGTTTATGCTGTCGCTTTCCACGTCCACTACCAGTTCTTTCTGCCGTGAAAGCTTTTCGGCCGCCGCCCGGGCCAGTTCTTCGGTATTTGCCAATTGGTATTTTTGTTCGCCAATGCGGGCACGGTGCGCCGGTTTGGCTTCGGGCGCTTCTGCGGCGCCTGCAACGGCAAACGCTTCGGGTTTTACGTTGGAACCGTACATTTTAGGCAACCGGGCAATAAGGCTCTTAAATTCCAAGTTTTGGAACAGCATAAAAGCCTTTTCAAAATGTTCTTTGGTAAATTCGTATTTGGGCACATGGATGGTTACCGGCACGTCGCATTTTATGGTCGACAATTCATACGACTGCCTGGCCCCGTCTTCTTGCTCTACAAGCAATTTCAAAATCCGCGGTTTAATTTTTGAAATTTGGTATTTTCCGTCCGCTGGCAGTTTAGGATTGGAAATATCCAAACCACTCTGCTTTATTTCCTTATGGATGGTTTTGTAAAGGTTTTCTATGCTGCCAAATTCTTTAATAAGTTCTATGGCCGTTTTTTCGCCAATGCCTACTACGCCCGGAATGTTATCGGACGGGTCGCCCTTCAGTGCGCGGTAATCAACCATTTGGTCGGGATTTAAGCCATAGCGGTCTCGCACTGCTTTTTCGTCGTAAACCGCCGTGTCAGTTAGCCCTTGTTTTAAGGTATAGACTTTTACGCATTCGTTAACCAACTGGAGCGTGTCCAAGTCCCCGGTAACAATATAAATGTCGCAGTCGCGCTTGCATTGCTTGCACACTTCCGTAGCCAACGTACCAAGTAAGTCGTCGGCCTCATAACCTTCCATTTCGTAAATGGGCAGGTTAAGCGCCCGGACTACGTCTTTGACTAACGGAATTTGGTCGTACAATTCCTGGTCGGCTTTTACCCGATGCGCCTTATAGCCTTCATAGGCCAAATGCCGGAACGTCGGCCCGGCCAAGTCAAACGTCACCGCAATGTTGGTGGGCTTAAGGTCGGCTATGGCTTTTAAGAGTATTAACGTAAAGCCATACACCGCGCCGGTTGGCGTACCGTCTTTGGTAGTCAGGCCGGGCATGGCGTGGTAACCGCGATGGATAAGCGCGTTACCGTCTACAAACATGTATTTGGAAGTGGTATTTTTTGGCATATATACATTATAGTTAGAAAATACCAATTATAAAAGACCATCCCGCCAACGGCGGGATGGTCTTTAAAATTAAACGCTAATTCAAACTATCTTGGTTGCTGGAAAAAGGTTGGCGGGGTACCGGTAGCCGGTTTTTGGCCAGGCTGGCCGCCCTTTGGCGGACGAGCGCCTTCACGCTCTTTTTCCGGGCGCTCCTGCTCAGGCTTTTCTTTCTGCATTTCATTTTCTTTGGGCATGCCCGAAATGTTTTCTAAGCCGGCATCGGGCGACGGGGGGACTAACACGGCAACCATAGCCACCCGCTCCATGCCTTTCTTGCCTTTGTTGGCCAAGTTTATTTCTATGCGGGCACCGGGCTTAAATACGGCTTTCGTGGTAACGCTGGCACTGCCTTTTAGGTCTTTGGCCAGTTCGGTTTTACCCATAAGCAATACGCCATTGGCCAATAACTGCTCGGGAAACTGGACTTCAATGCCATAACTCCAGGCTTTGGCTTCGCTGTCAAAGTCCATGGGCATGGCATTTATGGAATACGTGGCAATGCTTAAGTCCTCACCGGCGGCAGCCACTTGCTCGCCCAAGACTTGACCGTGGTTGTTTGCCAGAACATAACGCACAACCTCGGACTGGGCGTCCAAGTTCAGGCTGGCAATTTCCGCATTGGCATTTACGGTAATGCCCAAGGCGGCAGCGGCAGCAAACATGACAAATGCCACAGCCACGACGCTATGTATAGGCGCGTGGACTATGTCGCGCACCAATTCCGCAACAGGCCCGAGTGCGGAAGTGGTAGGCGCCGGCAATTGTGGCGTAACTTGCTTACGCTTGTAGGTATATGGATTCATACCATCCTTTGCTCCGAAAAAAATTTTTGGGTTTAATTTTGAACCCAAAACCTTCCGGAAAATTAATTTTTGTTTTTGTTTCTTGCAGAAACTTTACCTATACAGTATAGCACAAAAAAAGAAATTTGTAAAATGCGATTTAGCGTTTAGTGAGTAGTAAGTAGTAGGTAGCACTGCACTCTGCAGCCGCTAAACGCTACACACTACACGCTAAACGCTAATTTAGTAATTTAGTAGAAGTAAAAAAAATCCGGCGGGCACACGAGGTGCCGCCGGAATCGTAGAGAAGTTAACGCGCGTGCCTTATGGCACGCGAGGGAAAATGCTGAAGGCTTGGGGGTAAGCCGTCGCCCCCGTGACTTTGGAAACCTCGTCACGGGAAAGAAATACCTCCGTCTTGCCGGTGCGCCCGTCCAACATCCGAATCTCCCAAGCGGGCTCGCTTGAGTTTCGGATGTAGTGAAGGAAAAAGATTTTCCCCGCGGCTCCGGAGATGGAATTGTACCCGGGCTCCAAGCCCTCTGCTACTGTGGCTTGGTTGTACACTGCCCCACTAGCGCTGAGGGTGACACGTACGAGCGTTCCCCACACTTGCGGGGCACTCATGTATGTGGGTAGGATAGGTTGAATGCCCACGCCGGGAATTGGTTGAGTGCCGCCCATGCCGTAAACCGCCGACGTAGAAACAAACAACGACTCGCCGTCGCTGGCAAGGCCGTTGGCGTTCTCTACCGTGGCGAGATACTGCCACGACTCCTTGCCGGTCCGGCGATAAATGTTATGGTCGTTGTCCAGGCAGTAAGTGCCGGAGCCCATACTAGCAAACTTAAAGCACGATGGGCCACGGACGATCTTGTTGTTTAGGACGTCATGACTCCCACTTCGACCCAACCCACTAACAAGCAGTTCTTCGCCGTTGGCAAGCAGAGAACTGCCGAACGAGGACGGGAACTCGTCCCAGACTCCACCAATACGCCGCCAAAGTCTGCCCGGGAACGCGAGACCAAAAAAGTCCCCTTCCAGGTTCCAGGCCGAAGCACCAAATTCTATGGGCGCCACGCCGGCCGAACGCGCAACTACTTTTCCGTCCTTGCCTTTGCAGGCGAGGATGAGCTGCCGCGAAGCCGAGTCCTGAAACACGACTGTCGGTTCGCTTTCCCCACATGCCAAGATAGGCCACGCTTGCGCGGGTACTGGAGCACCCGTTTGTTGCGATGAGTTAGCAGATTGCGAAGCGGTGGCATTCCCCACTTCCTGCCCAAACAAAGACAATCCGCTGGAGATGGCCAGCACCACAAAAAACTTGCGAAGATCAAGCATTTCCTTCTCCTATTTCAGATGAGGGGCTTTGCCTAAAAGCCCTAAAAAGATACTGCAAGGCTGGCTAGATATATAGTTATATACCCAATCAGCCTTGCAGTATGGCTAACTTCTGTATTCCTCCTTATATGCTTATTACACGATAAAACGCGCCAAAATGGCGCAAATGTGCAAAAAGGTTTGTTAAAGAACACTATATTATACGCTTTTTCACCCTTTTTGTCAAGAGACAAATCGAGAATCAGGAATCAGGAATCAAGAATGACTGCAATCCTTGATCCTTTATCTTTAATCCTTTACCCTGCACCCTACTTGATA
>CAYOXN010000019.1:12842-14485 GCA_964407965.1 uncultured Candidatus Saccharibacteria bacterium | reverse complement strand
TAGCTCAGTCGGTAGAGCAGCGGCCTTTTAAGCCGTTTGTCGCGGGTTCGATCCCCGCCGGACCCACCACTTCTTCGCCAAGGCTACGAAGTGCAGGCATTATAACTTGCACCATCGTCGTTGCCGGAGAAGTGGTAATCAATATACACGCGAAGAAGTGCCCTACGAAGCTTTAGCGAAGTAGGGCATTTGCGTTATAATAGTGATATGTATTATGTTTACATCCTCCAAAGTAAAAAAGACGATAGTTATTATACCGGTTATACAACTGATTTAAAAGAACGAATCAAGCATCATAACAATCATTCTTCAAAGTATAGCTCTACGAAAGCACCGTTTGACTTGGTTTGGTATTGTGCATTTAAAGCCGAAAAGAAGGCCATAGCCTTTGAAAAGTATTTGAAGATTGGCTCTGGTTTTGCTTTTGCCCGCAAACATTTGGCTTAGTAAGTATGGGATTATTTGAGGAAAAACAAAATGCTAATGCAATTTTTTTATGTTCTCCACAGCCTTAGAGATAGGCTGTTTTATATTGGGTACATTAAATTGATGACGGTCTTCTTGCTTTAGCAAGAAGACCGTCATCGTGCGGCTTAAATAGCGGCAGGGGTCGCCGTAGTGTCATTCGAGCCGACTGAAAGGAGACGAGAATAGCGTGAGGTGACCGATCCCCGCCGGACCCACTAAAAAGAATGTTGGCCCTGGCGGCCAACATTCTTTTTGGTTTGTAATTAACCTTTGTATATATGTTACCGGGTTGGTATACTAATGACAATTAATTATTTTTTACCTATGGGATTACTATTGGAAACTTATATCCACAAGGCTTACAGCTCCTTCCCCCCGCTACAGTTTGCCTGGGATGACGCTAACACGGAAATAGCCGAAAACCCTTTAGACCAGCACTTGCTTGGGCAATTGCGTACCTTGCCCCATACTGTGCTTGGGCCGCTCACATGCGCATTGTCCGAATGGGTAATTTTAAGGTTAAAACATTACGCCAACACGGACTTGGCCGAGCAGTGGGTTGAAGCTAGTTGGCAAGGAATCGAAGACATTACGCGAGTGGCACGAATGTGGGAGGAAGTAAGGTCTTTGCCGGATTGGCAAGGCCAGGTGTTGGGTCCTATAGATTTGGCAATGCGTTATGTCCAATGGTCGCTTGAGGATTTACAAGGTGATGGTGATGGGGATTTGGCTTTAAGCTGCGCCCGCTTGCAAGCCTTAACCATCCACATGCTCCAACCCCATGTTGAAGGGTATAAAAAATGGTTAAATGCGATACTTAGTAAGTTTATGGAAATTCAAGGGGTGCCCGATTTGCAAACTGTTAAAGAAATCCTTTGTTTAGGCATGCATAATACGGAGAACGGCCAGAATAACGCAAACGTCTTCCTGCATGCGTAGATTGTGTTAAACCCATTGATGACGGTCTTCTTACGTAAACGCAAGAAGACCGTCATCTTGCGGCTGTTACGTGTCCTGATTCCTAATACCTAAAACCTGTTCTTAATTTATCCACCGCTTACTCTTGCCAAATGTGGTATAATACAAATATATAAATCAAAAGCCCAACATGCGAAATAAAAAACAAAGTAAAAACCTTTTTGGATTTACCCTTATTGAACTCTTGGTGGTTGTTG
>CAYOXN010000019.1:0-12832 GCA_964407965.1 uncultured Candidatus Saccharibacteria bacterium | reverse complement strand
CTCTTCGGTAGCGCTCATAGCGTTTATGGACGCACGCAGGAAATCGCGCGACAGTAAACGCCTGTCTGACATGACCCAAATGGTTACGGCCATGGGTTTGTTTGATGCGGCAAACAAAGGTTTTCCGCCCGACGCCAACAACGACGGCCAACCCGACGGTTTGGCGCCCACGTTCGCCAACATGATACCTTCGGCGCCCTTGCCGCCCGACGGAGCTTGTGACCAAACTAACCCAGCCTCGAGCCAGGTTGCAAACACATATTGGTATGTGCCTTCCGGCAATACTTACACTGGTGCCAATGGTGCGGCAGTTTGGTCCGATTACCGCTATTACTTCTGTTTGGGGGCAGCCACGGGCAACTTTGGGGCGGGAATACGGTACGTTTCGCCAACCGGAATGCATTAATAAGATTTTTAAAAACCCTTCCTGGGTAAGGAAGGGTTTTTGTTTTGCAGAGTAAAAGGTATAATGGTGGAAGATATGGTTACGTTAAATACAATTAAAGCCGAAGTATTTAAGCGCCGTCCGGTTTTGGGCGAAATTTATGGCACCTTCGGCAGCCAGGTCCTCTTGGACTATATTCGGCAATGGCCCGTGCCGAACGTCGCTCTTGATCCGCTGTTTATGCAGGCAGTTTTTTCCGTGAGTGAAAATATATTTGGGTCATTTATAGCCCAGCATATATCTGGCCAGTTGCAGCAACAACCGTTAGTCAGCACCATAGACCACCACGGCTTGTGGGGACACCCCATTTTTGTAAATGCCGATGTGCTGTACTCCTTACATTTCCAAAATTCGGAAATAGCCGTAGCCTTGGCCACCGAAAGCGTCTCACTCAACAACACCTCCTCTTGGTCGGCTTCCATTTTACACCATGGGGCCAAGGGAGACTTAGTGCGGGCTTCACTGCTTAAGGACAAGTATAAAAATTTGCCGGTACTTTCCGCACCGGCAATAACAGAAACCCATATTGCCCGTGTGGAAAAGCTCCATCCGGAAATTTGCGCGGTAATTGAAGCCGCGGAAATGCAGACAAATATTTCCGCCAAAGATTTTTCCACCCAAGCCAGTATTTTAAGTAACATATTGTGGAAAAAAGTTTTTCCCAGCGCCCCTAACCTTTTTTATATACCGCTAGAGCGTACGGTTGGGTGGTTTTTGCAAAACCTTTCCCCGAGCCATCCGGTACATACGCTGGTCTTTACCGAGCAGGGGAGAGAAGTGTGGAAACAAGTGTTCCCAAACGAGCATACGTACCTATTTTGGCAATTGGACCACAAAAACCGTCGCCAACCTTTGGCCCATATCCAAAACAGCGAGGAAATAGAGCACAATATAAAAACCGGGCGTTGGTATGCCTCTAGCCCTTTATGTTTTGCAGTCCTACTTGTTTCGGGTGTTGCGTGCGTGGGCGGGTTTACTCAAACAACGTGGCTGACAGCCATTGCGGAAAAACTGAGCGAGGCATATATCAAATTGGGCCTCACAGACACCGCTCATTTCGTCAGGGGAATTCCTACTAAATTCTTTGCCGAAAGTGCGCTGGCATTTTTAAGAGTCCAAAACGGCATTATCCGTCCCACCGCAGCAGATTTGCTGGCTTCGGGGAAAGATTGGTACGGCGCATTTGCCAATTTGGCACGGAAGATTACCCTTCAAACCAGCATAGACTTAAACCTGCCTACTATATATAGTGTGGTCGTGCCAAAAAGCGAACAAGGCCCGGCTTTTAATTTAGCTGCAATGGAGAAACAAGCGCTTAAAGAGTCCGGCATAGAGCACTTGTTGACAAGCCCCAAAACCCTGCTATAATTTCCCTATATGAAGCAATTAGCTCAAAATTTCTTTTATTTTTGGTATTTTACCCGCAACCTGCTTGGGGTTGGAAATTTTGAGTTGATTTTTGCAAACTAAATCGACTTTCAATTCCCGGTCCCGAGCAGATGCTCGGGTTTTTTGTTGTCTGCCGGGACCAAAATTTTCAGGAGGTAAACAAATGATCATTTCGATGAAGTTGCACAGCAAGCCCGAGGAGATTGAGCGGGTTTGTCAACGGATCAGAGACTTCGGTTACAAGATCCACACCATTGAAGGCGAAGAGCGCGTAGTTATAGGTGTTATTGGGGTGGGAGACGTTACAGCCTGCCTGGAATCACTAGAAGCCATGCCACAAGTGGAACGGGCAGTGCGCATCTCAGCTCCTTATAAGTTCGTCAGCCGCGAATTTAAGAAGGAGCGTACCCGCATTCGCGTCAACGGATGCGAAGTCGGTGGGGAAGATTTCGTTGTTATGGCGGGTCCGTGTTCCGTGGAAAGCGAAAAACAGATTATGGATACCGCCTATGCTGTGGCCGAAGCGGGCGCGAAAGTCTTACGCGGCGGTGCCTTTAAGCCGCGCACTTCTCCCTACGACTTCCAAGGTCTGGAAGAGGCAGGCCTAAGGCTACTACGAAAGGCCAAGGAAGCGACATGTCTCGCTATTGTCACGGAAGTCATGAGTGACCGCGATGTGGAACTGGTCGCCGAATATGCAGACATTTTGCAAATTGGCGCTCGGAACATGCAAAACTTCGCGTTACTCAAACGTCTCGGCACAGCCGGCCGGCCTGTAATGCTCAAGCGCGGGCTTAGCTCGACTATTAAGGAACTGCTTATGTCCGCGGAATACATTGTTGCCCATGGCAACAAGAATGTCATGCTTTGTGAGCGCGGCATCCGTACGTTTGAAACCACCACTCGCAACACTTGCGACATAACGGCTATTCCTGTCCTGCAGGAACTCACACACTTGCCTGTTGTGCTCGATCCCAGCCATGCTACCGGTAAACGTGACCTTGTGCCGCCGCTTTCCCGCGCGGGGGTGGCCATTGGAGCCGACGCGCTTATTGTGGAAGTCCATCCCTGTCCGGAAAAAGCGGTGAGCGATGGGGCACAGTCGCTACATCTGCCAGCTTTCCGGCAGATGATGTATGTCCTTAAACCATACATAGAACTGTGGGAACAGCAGCGGTTCTCAGTTCTCGATGTTGTGGTCTAGCATCGAAACATTTAGTCCGGGACGGCCAACCAGCCGTCCCTTTTTTTATTTTCCAATCATTTTTCGCACTATCCCACTTAGAGACGATCGTCAATAAGTGGGATAGTGCTTATGTGTGGGTAGTATCAAAAAAACTGCATGCCATAAAAAGCACGGCCGTGCTTTTTATGGCATGCATGATAATCACCTGATTGTGGCTAGATAGTGTATTTAAAAGCTAGACCTACCCATTCTGCAGCTGGCTTGAGTTCTCTGTCTAACCCCAAGTGTAGTAGGTAAAGGATAAACCTGGCCGTCCCGCCGCTGGCGGGACGATGGCAGGCGGGAGATGAAGGATAAAGGATACAAGATTGTTGCAGCTTATTGCTTATCAGCTTATAAACTTATTAGCTTTTTTGCCTATTCCCTTATTCCCTTGACTTTTCCCCGCCGTAAGGTATGATAAGTATGAATCGTCATACATAGGGTGAATTCATTAATTATAAAATATGGCTAAATATACAATAGACACTAAATTAGGCGAAAAGGACAAGGTGTATGGCACCACCACGGTGGGGGAACGGGGGCAAATAGTCATACCGGTAGAGGCGCGCAAAGAACTGGACCTCAAACCAGGCGACCACTTGATAGTCATGGGTAAGCTGGGTAAGGCTTTGGGGATTTTTAAACTTGAGCATTTGCAGGAAATAATTTCGATCATTATGAACAATATAACCGCCGATGAGCATACGGCCCGTGACATCCAAAAACAAATCCAGCAGCTCTTCGGTCCTTTTTCACAAAGTAAACCAACCAAGCATAAAAAATAACCATATGAAATTTTTTACGAAAAAACGCATAATTTGGTCCATAATCATTATTCTCGTGGTTGGTTTTATAGCCAGCCGCATTTTTGGCGGTAAAAACCCCGCAGAAAACGTCCAAACCGAAACAGCCAAGAAACAAGACTTGAAGCTGACTGTCCTGGCAACCGGCCAAGTGGTTTCCACAACGGATTTGCAATTGGCTTTTAAGGCCAGCGGTTTTGTGGAACGGGTGAACGTTAAAGAAGGCGACAAGGTCAAAGCCGGCCAAGTGTTGGCCGAACTTACCAACAAAGACCAAATAGCTGCGTTCACCCAAGCCCGCGGCAGTTTAGCCCAAGCCCAGGCAAACTATAATAGGGTACTTTCGGGCTCGTCCAGCGAGGAAGTAAATGTGTACCAAGTAGCCTTGGACAACGCAAAATCCACCTTGGAAACTACCAAAAAACAGCAGCAGGTTTTGGTGGAGAATGCATATAAGGCACTGCTCAATTCCGGCATAGCCGCCATTGCGGGAACGGGGAATACCGGTTCGGCAACAGTAACAGTAAGCGGTACCTACACGGGAACTGAACAGGGCGTATATAAAATTTCGGTGTACCCTACCGGCAATGGGCTGTATTACCAAATTAACGGCTTGGAAACCGGCAACGGCCAGGTAAGTACAATACCCCAGCCAATGGGTACTAAGGGTTTGTATATCCAATTTTCTACCACAAGCGTTCCTGACAACAACACATGGACGGTTGCCATCCCAAACACCTTAGCCTCTACATACGTTACGAACTACAATGCCTACCAGGCTGCTTTGGAAACCCAACGCAGCGCGGTATCTGCGGCAGAAAATGCCGTGGTGAGTGCGCAAGCTAACCTGGACTTAAAGAAAGCCCAGGCCAGGCCGGCAGACGTCCAAGCCGCCCAAGCCCAAATCCTTTCCGCGGAAGGCCAGGTTTTGGCCGCCCAGGCCGGACTCGACAACACCCGCGTTATTGCCCCGGCAGACGGCACCATAACCGATGTGGCTATAAAAAAAGGTGAACAAGCCACCTCGCTTAAAACCGTTATGGTCTTGCAAGACGTAGGCAATTTGCATGTGGAAGCCAATGTCAGCGAGGCAAATATTGCCAGCTTACAAGCCGGCCAAGACGTAGACATTACTTTCGACGCCTTAGGCACTGACCGGATTTTTAAGGGCAAGGTCCAAACCATAAATCCGGCTTCGACCGTCGTTTCAGGCGTCGTAAACTACAAAGTTACCGTTTCCATAGACCAGCTCCCCGACATAAAACCGGGCATGACCGCAAACCTCACCATTAAGGTTGCGGAAAAACCGCGCGTACTTTCCGTACCCCAACGCGCCATTATTACCAAAGGCACAACCAAATATGTCCGCGTGGTAACCGACACCAAAACCAAAGCGTATTCCGAACGTGAAGTGGCCACAGGCCTGGAAGCGGACGAAAGCCGCGTTGAAATACTTTCCGGTTTAAACGAGGGTGATGAAGTGGTGACGTTCATTAAGAAATAAAAATTAAAAAATCAAAAAGCAAAATTACCAGAGAAGGGCATCTTCTCTGAGAAGATGCCCTTCTCCTTCGTTGACAATTTAAATAATTTATAATGGACTTAATAGAAGTAAAAAATTTATCCAAAGACTACATAAACGACGAAGTGGTTACGCCGGTTTTGAAGGGCGTGAGCTTTACCATAGGTACCGGGGAGTTTGTGGCCATTATGGGCCCCTCGGGCAGCGGCAAGTCCACGCTTATGCATATTTTGAGTTTTCTGGACCGGCCAACAGGCGGAGAATATTTTTTCGACGGCAAGCAGACCACGGGGTTCGACGACGACTACTTGGCTGAACTGAGGAACGAACGCATTGGGTTTGTATTCCAGTCTTTTAATTTGCTCGCCCGTACTACCGTATTGGACAACGTTAAACTGCCGCTTTTGTACAGCAATAAAAAAAACCATGACGAGCTGGCTAAAAAAGCCCTGGCATCGGTCGGACTTTCCCACAGGCTTGATTTTTACACCAACCAAATTTCCGGCGGTGAAAAACAGCGCGTGGCTATTGCCCGGGCGTTGGTAACCGACCCGACAATAATATTTGCTGACGAACCTACCGGGAATTTGGACTCCAAGTCTGGCAATATAGTCATGGAAATTCTGCAGCGGCTGAACAACGAAGGCCGGACTATTATTTTGGTTACCCACGAGTCAGACACGGCCAACCACGCAAAACGGATTTTGCGCATTAAGGACGGGCTCATAGTCGACGACGAAAAGGTGAAAAACCGCACCATAGCCACGGCAGACAAGGAGTTAATAAAGTAATTGACCTAAACGAAGACTTAAGTCTAAACACCCAAAGTCAAAAAGTGTTCGCTTTAGAAATTTAAGAGTTGGGATTGGTTTATTTACCTTCGGCAAATTTTCCGTAGGGAGCGAGTAAATAGTAATTAGGCCAGTGGAGTTAATTTAAAAGTGAATTTTATTTCTACAATCAAATTAGTCTTGAGCACCTTGCTAGCCAGGAAAGGCCGGTCGTTTTTGACTATTTTAGGCATAGTTATTGGCGTGGCCGGGGTTATAGTCATAATTGCTTTGGGTGCCGGCGCCCAGAGTTTAGTGCTCGGGCAAATTACCAAACTGGGCAGCAACCTTATAAACGTCTTGCCGGGCAAGAGTGACGAAAGCGGACCGCCGGCTGCGGTGTTCGGCATTCAGGTTACCACATTGGTCAACAGCGACGCGCAAGCGCTGAAAGACAAGTCGCAGGTGCCGAATTTATCCGTAGTGGCAGCGCAAGCCCGAGGCAGCGGTACGGTTGTTTGGGGCAACAACAGCGTGGACACGTATTATACGGGTACGCAGGCAGACTTTATTAAACTGCAAACCGTTGAGTTGGAAGGCGGGCGTTTTTTTGACGAGCGCGAAGAAGCCGGGGCTAATGTTATTGTGCTCGGCCATGCGGTAAAAGAAGAGTTGTTTGGCGACCAGGACCCGTTAAACCAAGTGGTAAAAATAAAGAGCGTGCCGTTTGTTGTTATAGGTTATACCAAAGAAGCCGGCAGTTCGGCATTTACCAATTTGGATGACCAAGTATGGATACCCTTAATAATTGCCCAACGGCAATTGTTGGGCATAAACCATTTGCAGAGCATAGTGGCCAAGGCGGACTCGGCGGAAAACGTCAAGCCTGCCATAGCCGACATTCAGCGAGTGCTTATGGACAGGCACAAAATTAAAAATGAAGCGGACATAGATTTTTCCGTGCGTGACATTGCCGATGCCATAAAACTTTTGGAAAATATTACCAACGCCCTTCGGCTCTTTTTAACTGCCATGGCAGCCATAGCTTTGGTAGTTGGCGGCATTGGCATAATCAACATTATGCTGGTAACGGTAGCGGAACGTACCAGGGAAATTGGCCTGAGGAAAGCCTTGGGGGCTAGGCGATCAAGTATCCGCAACCAATTTTTGTTAGAAGCCGGTACCGTTACGCTCACGGGCGGCATTATAGGCATAATTACCGGTGCGTTAGTGGCGTACCTTATAGCCTTGGGCGCGCGGTATGCGGGATACGATTGGGCATTTGTTATTTCTCCGCTCGCTATTATTTTGGCCGTAGGCGTTTCCATTTTAACCGGTGTTATTTTTGGCCTCTACCCAGCCTTTAAAGCCTCCAAACTCGACCCCATTGAAGCCTTGCGCTATGAGTAGCGGAAATATCCTTGATCTTTTATCCTTTATCCTTTACTCTTAAATTTTTTTTATGACGGATATTTATGGTTTTAAATTTAGGGAATGGGACATATATCAAGATTCTCGAAAGTTGCGTATTGAGGTAAACGAGCTTTTGCAGCGTTATCCTCCCTATGAACTTTATGCTTTAACTGATCAAACTAGAAGAGCGCTTAATTCTATTTTATTAAATTTAGCTGAAGGCTCAAATAAAAATACAGATAAAGATACTAGGGTTTATGTGAACAGGGCACATGGTTCTTTAGATGAAGTGGTTGCCTGCATGGATTGCGCCCTAGATTCTGCTTATATTAGCTACTCAGAGCACGAATTAATATTGCAAAAATGTTCACAAATAGCCCAGCGTTTAAAAAAGTTTTCAGTGTACTTATTTAATACCCAACACCAGACTAAGAATGAATAAGGGGTGAAGGGTTGGTTGGTGAAGGATAAAAGATAAAAGATAAAGGATATTAGTATGTTTAACGCCCTAAAACAAGCAATACGAGGATTATTTGCAAACCCGGTACGGACAGGGCTCACCACGCTCGGCATTGTTATTGGCATTGCCACGGTTATTATTGTGTTGGCAGCGGGAGAAGGGTTCCGCGGTTTTGTGAATGCGCAAGTCGAAGCTTTTGGTACTAACTTCCTTACCGTAGAAACCCGCGTGCCGCCGACTACCCGTGCCCGCAACGGGGCGGCGAGAAACGGCGCCGAAGGCAGCAGTGCCAACCAGGCCGTGGCCATTACCACGCTTAAAATGCGCGACGTGGAATCTATAACCCGGTTGGCAAACGTGCGGGGTGCATATGGGGCGGTGGTTGGCCAAAAGGTAGTCGCGTACAAAAACGTGACCAAGAATGCTTTTGTGTTCGGCTCCAGTGCCGAGCGGTTTGCCATAGACCAAGGCAAGCTTACCAGCGGCAGGTTTTATACGGACGCGGAAGACAAAGGGGCCGAACAGGTGGTTATACTTGGCAGTAAAATTGCAGCCGACTTGTTTGGGCAAGACGACCCGGTGGGCAAAACCCTTCGGGTAGGGGAGTATAATTTCCTAGTTATAGGCGTTTATGAAGAGCGCGGCGGTTTTGGTTTTAATAACCAGGACGAACAAATATTTGTCCCGCTCCAAACCGCGCAAAAAAAATTGCTTGGCATAGACCACTTATTTTATGTTTTGGCCCAGCTCAACGACCCTAACCTTTCCGAAGCTACGGCCGAAGACGTGCGTTTAACCGTGAGGAAGAACCATAGCATAACCGATGCGGCCAAAGACGACTTTAGCGTCCAAACCGCCCAACAGGGTTTGGAGACATTTGGAACTATTTTAAATGCCATAACTTTTTTGCTTATTGCCATTGCCGCAATTTCCTTGCTGGTAGGCGGGGTGGGCATTATGAACATTATGTATGTGGTAGTAACGGAGCGCATTTCGGAAATAGGCTTAAAAAAATCTTTGGGCGCGAAGCAGTCAGACATTTTACTCGAGTTCCTCATAGAGTCTATTTTGGTCACGCTCATTGGCGGGGGAGTGGGTATACTCTTGGGTGCCGGTGTGGCTTTTGGCATAGCCAAGGCTGCCAATGCGTTTGGGTTTGCCTGGAAGTTTGCCGTGCCGCTTTCGGGAATTTTATTGGGCTTTGGCGTAGCCGGCGGCATTGGCCTGTTGTTTGGCGTGTTCCCCGCCAGGCGTGCCAGCAAAATGGATCCTATTGAAGCCTTGCGCTATGAGTGAGTTATCAAGTAGAAAGTTATCAAGTTATCAAGTAAAAATAGGGACCCAAGATTTAAAAGAGAACGTAACAAAATAAATACAAGGGTTATGAATGCACAAAAATTTGAAGATTTAATTTGTTGGCAAAAAGGAAGAGACTTGGCTGTAGAAATTTACACGCATTTTAAAAATGTTAAAGATTATAGCTTTAAGGATCAAATACAGAGAGCAGCGCTAAGTATTTCTAACAATATAGCCGAAGGGTTTGAAAGAAAAAGTAACAAAGAATTTATTCAGTTTCTATACATTGCAAAAGGTTCGTGCGGAGAGGTTCGTTCCATGCTCCATGTGGCCTTAAAACTTAAATATATTAACGAACAAGTTTTTAAAACCTTATATGAGCAATCAGTAGAAATATCCAAAATTCTTTCCGGCCTTATTAAAACTCTGTAATTTTTTCCTTGATAACTTTCTACTTGATAACTTGATAACTGCAGTTTAATGCAGTCCTTGATAACTTTCTACTTGATAACTTGATAACTGACCAGCTCCTTGACGAGGGGGCTTTTTTTTGCTATACTGTATATAGAAAAAGTATCGGATAGCCCATATAGGCTCGTTGAAACCAATAAATATCGTTTCACCAAGCTTCAAAAAAACATGGGCACTCTGAAACAAAAACGAAAATACAATTTAAAAAGTAAGTGCAAATCAATACCAGTAATTTTGGTATGTTTAGCCTTTGGACATGAAGATGGTCGTCTTCATGGATACACCCAATAAAATTTATATACTTTAAAGTTCCCACATTTTTCTTTATAGTATTCATCCCCGAAGACGGCCATTTTCTTGGAGAAGTGCTAAGTCTTCTGGCCCCAATTTGAAATTTGTAATTTGAAATTTGGCATTCTATTCTCCTTCTCACGTTTCCAAAACTAGAAACGGACAAGGAAATAAATAAAAACAAAAACAAATCTTTCATGTCACCCATAGACCAGCAATTAAACTTTGCTTCGGGTAAGCTTATTTTCATAAGCGAAGCTGCCCAGAATACTCCGTACACCGCGGAGTATTTGTCGTTGCTGGCCAGGAAAGGAAAGCTTAAGGCCGTAAAAATTTCCCGCGACTGGCTGACTACCCGCGAGGCGGTTTTGGAGTATGTGAGGGACCAAGCCATAAAGCACAAAAAAATGTTGAACAGTTTGGAGAGTGTGCATTTTGGCCCCAGTGCCGGCCCGCTTGTTAAAATGACTGCGGCAAGGGTGAGGACAAAAAAAGATTCTGGTATTGGCATAATCCCGCCTTCGGTAGGGGAAAGGGGGATTGTATGAAATTGTTTATTTATAAACTGTTGGGCGTACGTAAGTACCCGGTGCATCCCTGCGCGCGGTTTGTGACGCCATTTTCCGAAGGGGAAGAAATAACCTTAAAGGCCATTGCCCGCAAGAGGCGTTGGCAGCATTCCGTTAAGCCAAAGCTCGAGGGTGCCGAAAGTTTTGTCTTACATGCATTTGAATCTCCAAGGCCGCGTGCAAGCATTAAGCCGCTTAAGCGAGTGCTGTGGTTTGAATTGGCGGAAACAAAATTGCCCGCATGGTTTTCCATAACCTTTGCGTGTTTGGCTTTTGCGTTTGGCTTAACGGGGCTGTTTGGTTTGCACTCGCTGCAAACGAGGGAGTCCGCAGTGCAAAATGTGAAGTCAGATAAAATAATTACGGCGTATGCACACAGGCAAAACATAAAAACTGCACAAGTGCGCATTTTAGCCGGAGTAGTCGAAAAAGCGGGAGAAGGGGACAAGGCTAAACATAGCGGCAACAATAGCCCTGCGGACAAAAACCATGAACCAAGCCAGGCCGGGCAATCAATAATTCGAAACAATCTTGCAGATGTGGTTGCCTCATTTATGAGGCCTGGGGTCAGCAATGTATTGCAGCGTTTGTTCCATAATTCACAAAACAATCTTGCGCAAATAAGCAGCAGCCAAAAGCAAACAAGCCAGGGCGCCAGTCCCGCAACAGGCAAAACCCAAGCAAATGCCAAAGTGGCAGTTGTGTTAGACCCGGGCACTACTCCTTCTATACCGGGAAATAATGTAAATACCGACAACATAAATGTCCCAAACAACTCCGGACAAATTTTAGGCGTAAGTGTCCAGGCCCCTGTTACCGAAAGTTATATCCGCGCCCTGGTAGACGCTTATTTAAATGAAAAACAGCTTACAACAGGAATAGTACAAAATGAAAATGGTAAAACCACCGCTGTAGTAGGCGGTTCGCCAATAGTAACTTATGTCCCCCCAGTACCCAGCCAAGGTTTTAGCGGCGCCTCCCTTGCCGGCTTTACCACGCTTTCTGCCGAACATTTTAATTCGAGCAATATAAACGTGACTTCTGTCTTAACAGTACCCGGCACCGCCACGTTCACCGGCACGGTAAACTTTACCTCATCTACCGTTATCTTTGCCACCACAACCCTAAACGGCATAGCCTATGCTTGGCCTTCTGCCGACGGTAGCAATGGCCAGGTACTTACCACCAACGGTGCCGGCCAATTGAGTTGGACTACCGCCGTAGGTGGCAGCGGTTCGCTTTCGGGCGGGACCCGCGGGTATGTGGCCACTTGGGCGTCATCTACCTCGCTTACTATAGGTACGCTCATAGACAACGGCACAGTAGCCGGCATAAATGCCACTTCTTCCAGCTATACTTTGAACATCCAAGGCTCCTCCGGCATTCACCCCCTTAACATAGCTTCCTCCACCGGCACTTCCTTAGTTGTCGTTACCCAGGCGGGGAATGTGGGGATTGGCACCACTACCCCAAGTAAAACCTTGTCTGTAGCGGGGGACATTAACTTTACGGGCAGCCTTTACCAAAACGGCAGTTTATTCTCCAGTGGTTCCGGGAGCAGCGCCTTCCTTTTTGGTAGCGGCCTTATTTACAATGCCACTTCCACAGACCTTGTTGGTATAGGCACCATAACCCCCACTACAACCTTATTTGTCCAGGGTACAGCTGGCACCAACCCATTTGCCATAGCGTCTTCTACCGGTACCCAACTGCTCACAGTTACCCAGGCGGGGAATGTGGGGATTGGTTCTACCACGCCTGCGGAAAAACTTGCGGTTGCTGGGAATATTCATGCCACGGGTTCGCTTACCGCACAGGCGGGGCTGGTCCTGTCTAACCCTGCTTTTAATGGCGATAGCAATATTTATGTCGGTGAAGGCGGGGTAAATACCATGCAGCTGTATTACAATGGCACCAACAACCAGTTTATTTTCCGCGACACCGTAGGAGGAGCGGATATATTAACCCTGAACAGGGGAGACTTTAATGTAGGCGTAGGCTCAAGTACCCCTGCAGCGCGCCTGAGTGTAAAAGGCGCTGGTGCCTCAACAGGGCTGACACTCCAAACTACCAATTCAACCAATGTCCCTACTTTTACCATTTTAGATAACGGCAACGTAGGCATAGGCACCACTTCACCTGCGTTTAAGCTGGACGTAAATGGCGACATTAACG
>CAYOXN010000018.1:0-14864 GCA_964407965.1 uncultured Candidatus Saccharibacteria bacterium | reverse complement strand
CTATTGTAAAAGCGGCTAAATTCGGTAGAGGGGTCTGCAAGCTGCAGTTGGGCGTCAAACACCAACTTCCGTGAAGCCCCTTTTGGTACTTTGTAGTTTGCGGGGTAATTAAACGTCAGTACCCGGGAAGGGAAGCTTCCGCTTTCTGCCGGAGTTATGTTTACCCAAGTATTCGGGTTCGTGCTGTCTTGGTATTTGGCATTCCACCCGGCAGTCGGCTTGTTCATGTTCGCAAGCGTATCTACCACCCGTTGGACGGTAGCGTCACCATTGCCGGTAGTGTTACAAATGTTAATTTCAAATGTGACTATATCGCCTTCGCGGTAAATTATATTGTAAGATGCAGGCGCACCGTCAAATCCGCCACAGTCATTGCCAGTGTTAGACCATGTGCGGTTTGTGCCTTGGGCCGGGGTTATGCCAATAATGTCTTTGTCTGAATTGGAAATATTTGGCGAACATAAAAATGCGGCTATACCCGCCGGTGTGGCAGTAACCCGGGTGCTTTCTCCCGTGGTGTTCGAGAAAGCCGAAACAAAATAGTAGTACGGGGATGTGTCGCTCGTATTGTACGTATAAGTAGTTTGGTTTGCCCCGACGGTAGCAATGAGAGTGGCGGCAGCGGCATTGTTGGTTGAACCTTTATATACCCTAAAACCGTCTTCGTTACCCGAACCGTCAACCCACGTAATGACTATTCGTTCACATAAGCCGCTGTTAGTCACCACTGGCGGTTGGGGCGGGGGCGGGGGCGGACTGCCGGTAATTTGGTAATTAATAGTGGTAGATTTGTTGCCGGCTTGGGCATTGGTAAAGTTTATGGTCCCGGTATAGGTATTGGGCGAAAAATTCGTCGACGTCAGGGAAACCACCACAGAACCGGTTTGGCCGGGCGTTAAAATAATAGAAGTCTTATCTATTGTAGCCCAGCTAATAGCCTCGTTAATGCCTATGGTTAACGTTACCGTACCGGTATTGGTTACGGCAATATTTTGCGAGCCAGGCACGGCGCCGTTTTGGGTAGCGCTAAAAGTCAGGCTCGGGGTTACGGAATAACTTGGCGTAGAGGCGGCACTGACCGTATAAACTACAGGAATTGTCTGGGGATTATTACTCGCATCGGGATCGGTTACGGTTATGGTGCAGTTGCGCGTGCTTGCGGTGTCGTAATTGTCTACGGAAACGCCTATGGTTTGGCTGGTGCCTGCGCCCAAATTCCCCGTGACCGAGCCGGTATTGTTTTGGCCGTTTATCCTGCACCAAGCCTGGTCGGTCCGTGCGGTAAACCGAAGCGTTCCGGCCCCGGTATTTGTTACGGTCAAATTCTGGCTAGCCGGCACGGGACCGCCTGCCGTTTTATTGAATGAAAAATTATTTGGATTTAACCCAATGGTTGCCCGGTTAATGGTAATGTTGCCTATGGTATTTGTTTGGCTGCAAGTAAAACTTGAGGAATTATTCCGTAAACCGCAACTTACCGCCCCGGACTGGGCTCCCGTTTGTACCGCACAGGAATATACGGCTTGGGTCGGATTTACCAAGCCAAAACTACTGCCGGCTTGGTATGCGCAGTTTATGCCCGCAGGGGCGGTTAGGGTTATGGAGTCTATGCCTTTTACCCCATAATCACATTTGGCAGTAAAGGTTTGTCCAATGGCAACCGTTGTCGAGGAAAGCGTACTGCTCGCGGAGTTATGTTCCAACGGGACACATACCGATGCTCCACATGCATACAAAACCCTGCCTAAATTATTTTTGGAAAATTGCCATGTACGGCCGCGCTTGTCGGTTGTACGGAACGGTTGGCCAAAGGCATGCCAACCCGGATCTGCGTTAGGCCCTTTCCAACCATCCCAACCGGTTAAATAATTTATATTTTGGTAATTGGCCGTCCATTGGTCTTTTATTTCCATGGCAACAGACCAACCTAACCATAAATAAGGAGGATACGAGGTTGAGGCACCCAAACCTTGCCAGCTTCCATCAAAGGTACATTCGCTTCCCCCATTAAACCGGCAAGCCTGGACGTGGGGAGAACTAGCAGAGCCTATGGCGCGGACGGACATGAGTATGCTGTCGTAATATTGGCTGTCAAAAGTCGGATGCGGGTCCCCGGGAGCGGGATTCCGCGGCACAGCTATGCCTACAGGTTGGCTTGGCGTAACTCCACCGCCCGGTACCTCGTGCCAGTTATTGTCACACACGGGTGCGGTACCGGTAACTTCATAATTTATTGCTGTATTCTTGTTGCCGGCTTGGGCATGGCTAAACACTACCGATCCGGTTTGCGTGCCGGCTGCCAGCGCTGTGGTGGTTATGTTAACCGTTACGGTACCGGTTTGGCCAGGAGTAAGAGTTAATGAATTTTTATTTATATTTGCCCAAGAAATGCTTTCGGAAACACCCAAGGTCAAAGTTTGGTTACCGGTGTTTGTTACTTGAATATCTTGGCTTGCCGGCAAAGCCCCGTTCCGCTGGGCGGAAAAACTTAAACTGCCGGAAACGTTATAGCTATATACTTGGGCTGCTGGCGGGTCACACTTATATTGCAAATAGTTTGTGCCATTGTTTAGAGTAATAGTGCGCCCGGCGGTATCTACCATAGTGGTGGGCTGTCCCCACGCATAACTGGTGTTACCCTCCAAACTCCACCCCCCTGCATTCCTTTCCAAAAAACTATAGGTCCGCGAGGAATTGGTAAAACGGATCCGCGTTAAAAGACGCGTACCGCTCATGCTTAAGTTAAGAAGCGGGTCGCCATAGCCATTGTCGGCTAATAATTCCTCATAACCTTTGTACGGATTCCAACCATAGGCAGTCGTACTAAACGGGAGCGGGGCAGGTAAACCCCACACGCACTCGGTAGCAGTGTTGTTTGAAGGATAATTACATGTGGTATTTAACAACCCATGGGTCCAGGCTGAGCCGAAAGAATTTGCAATCCAAGAACCCCTATGCATAACGAATAACTGGGTACCGTAGTTTATGTTGTCAGTAACCCTAAAAAGTCCCGCCGCAGGCCCCGGCGTATAGTACGCATTTGGCCCAAACGGAATGTCGTGCCACTGGCTGTCACACACCATTTTACGGGAAGGCTTAACGGTGACATTGTAATTCACGGTTTTAAAACAGCCAGGATTTTCGTCATCATACGCTTTTACCTGTACGGTGTAAGTTTGTATGCCGCTCGATTGGGGAGTTACGGTTACCGCACTGTACATTGCCCCGTCCGAGGCATATACGGTACGGACGGTTTTATTTGCCGGCGAGCACGTGGCACCGGCCGGACAATTTACCACTTCCGTCGCTACGTTGACTATATTTTTTGAAGGCCCTGCCGTAAGCTGGAACCCCAAAGTAGCGGTTTCACCCATATATACGGTTATGTTTGACCCGCCGGAAGCTGCAATATCATACACTCCGGAAGGACAAAAGGTTTCGGTGGTTGTGGTAGCCGAACCGGAACCCGAACCGCCGGAAAAACTCTGTTCCCTGGTACATACCGAACCTGGGCCCACATAACAGGTGTTGTTGCCATAGGTATAATTACACCAGTCTTGACTGCCGTTTGTACCGCAAGACGCACCGCTCACTTGCTTGCCATAGTAGTCACAGGCAGTGTCACAGCTGCACACTTGCCTATAATACGTGTTTCCAGAAGCATCATAAGCAGTTTTAGTTTGGCAGTTCACCCAATTTCCCGAAGGGCAAACCGGGGGTATGGTAGTAACATATGTACAAGTGCCTGCGTCTTCGCAAGAATAATTTCCCCCACCAGATTTCGCACAAAATATAGCCGATGCTTTATTGGGTACTAGGAAAATATAACCCGTAAAGAGCATGAGCGTTAGTATTCCCAACCATAGCCAATTAGAGCTGCTCTTGTATGACGATGTGTGTAAAACCATAGCTATTTAGTTAAAGAAATTTCTACAGTCACGTCCCCTGTCAGAGAATTTTTAGAAATAGATATTTTTAGTAACCCGTCCACCCCTTCTTTTTTTGCCATGTACGCCTTAACGTTCGTTTCGTCCAATTTATAAACTACTTTCCAATTATTTTGAAAAAAATAGTCACCGAATATTTTATAGTTCTCTTCCAAGGTTTTTTGGGAAATATATTTGCGCGTGCTTTGGGTTTCCTGCTCAACCTTAAATGTGTTGGTGTTGGGAACTTGGTTTTCCGAGACTTGGTTTTCCAACAAAACTCCCTGTTCTAGCGGCAAGTCAGAGGGAAACGCTGGCGGTATACGGGTAGGGTCTAGTTCTTGGGTGTTTGTTTTAATGGCTGCGTCAAAAACTTCTCCGCTAATTTTTGGTCCGGCTTGTTTTTTAAAAAACAAAAAACCGCCTACGGCTATAGCCAGTAAACCCATAATAACCAAGGGCAATTTGCTTTGATTGTCCATTTATTTCTTTACCTTAGCATTTGCAAATATTATATCACAATTTTAGGTTTTCACCAAACATTTTTACTTCACACATTAGCATTATAATTTATCTCTTTCCCACTTAATGACGATCGTCTATAAGTGGGATAGAAAGCTATAATAGTAGTTTGTTTAGTCCTTTTATTTAAAACACTTTTAATATTCCCATATGACCTGGGTGGGTATTTTTCATGTTATGTAAGCCGTACCCGCACAGAAAAGTCACAATATATAAGCCAATTATAAAAATTGACAGAAATGCTCAAATATGATATAATTGGCAAAGCACTTATCATAGCAAAGGAGGAACCCATGTTGTTAAAATTTCGGGTTCTTGTTTTGTTGTTGGGGTGGCTGGTATTACCAGCCCTACCGCAGCAACTAACGTGGAAATCTCTGCCGGAAACTAACCTCCGGCAAGGTTTTACACCAGAGTCGATCGTCGGCTCAGCGAACGGCACCCTCTATTACAATGCAGAGGGCAGAGGTCCGCGAGGCGAAGTGGTCTCGGACCTCTTGCGCCTAAACGGGCAAAGTTGGTTCCCTATGGAATCAACGCCGTTCCGGCTTTCCGGCGAACAATTGCTGATGGGCACCATAACCTACGGGACCAACATCCCGTACGGCAAAGGTCTTTACCGATCAGTGCCGCTTCAGTACTCCGGTTTCTTTGGAAACCGCATGCTTACTGAAGTGCAGAGCATAACAGAGACCGGGACTGCCACCTGTTTTGACAGGCAGCAAATCCCTGTTACCGGCAAAGACCCGGTCTATTCCATCCGTGGAATTTTTCCGGGACTCGCAGGCAAGTTGTACGTCCATGGGCTGAGGGTCATTAATAACACCCCCAGTACCAGTGGATTGTACTTCCTCAATACCACTGGCGGCGCTTGCAACCTGCAAGAGCCAGCTCTCCTGCCGGAGAGCAAACACATCCTGCTCCAGGTAGTGGAAATGGCCGAGAACCGCTTTCTGGCGGAACGGCTTGACCACAACACCCTTGCAAGGGATGTGGTTCTGCTCACGCTCAACCCTTCAAAGAAAGAAATTGAGGTTCAGGTGCTTGTCACCACGAACCAAAATCTTTCTGTGCCAAATCCACCTCCATATGTCGGATACAGCTGCTGTAAGCTTACTGCCGACTACGAGGCTCGGACGGCCGTGATTGATTTCCAAGAGGATAGATTAGTAAACGAACGAACTTTCCTCTTCGCCGATCAAACGCTTATAAATAAGGACGGGGGTCTCAATCCGGCTGGACTGCGCAGAATGACTAACGTCAGCGAAGCTTTCTACCCTGTCAAACAAAAGATCCAAGCTGTTTCTGTTCGGGGTCAGGAAGTAGTATTCTTAGGAGCCGCGGCCAATAGCCAAAGCACTTTGGATACAGCTGTGGTTTACCACGCAGGGATCAACTCCCATACCCGCCTGTTGCTCACAGGATCGACAGTAGGAAACTCTGTTGTACAACCAACAGACGTAAACTTCCGTCGGTTTACTGGAACAAACGGTAAGACAGTTTCACTGCTTGGAACGAAACTGTACCAAGCCAGCATAACCTGGCCGCCGCCAACTGCGACAATTACGGCTGATCCGCCCAAGGTTACCCGGGGCAACTTCACGACCCTTAATTGGGAAGTGGCGAATGCCTGGTTAGTGACTTTAAACGGCAAGGCCGTACCCTTAAAGGGTGTGCAGACCGTGGTCCCGGACACTACCACCGAGTTTGTCATAAAGGCTGTAGGTCCTGACAAACAGGTTGAGAGTTCGGTAACTGTTACGGTCCTGGAGCCCCCGCCTCCCCCGCCCCCGCCGGCACCCATGCCAGAGTTTGACGTGTGGATTGACCAGCCGCAACAAGCTGGCCAGCCAGCCACCGTTAACTGGTGGGTGACCAACGCCACGTCCATTATAATCCGATCTGCCGACGGCAACTACCAAGCCTTGCTACCGGCAGTCGACGGAAGTACCCAAGTCAACCTCACTTCCTCCCAGAACATCACCGTTCTGGTGGAAGGCAAGGGAGGTTCGCTTTCCCGGGAATTCTGGATTACTGTTCCGGAAGCTCCCAAACCCGAAAACCCGGTTCCGACTGAGGATAAACCCCAATCTCCTCCGACGGAACCACAAAATCCTCCGGCCGCTCCCCCAAGCGAGCCAGAGGAGCCGTGAGCGCGATATGTTTTACATTCGCGCTCGCTCCCCGACGGGACGCCTTACCAGCGTCCCGTTTTTTTTAGCTCTACAAACCTTTACCCGGATCTACGGATTGGATTCCACCTTCTCCGCCCATCTATGACGGGCGGATACGGCGGACAGGCCGGATTTATCATCCCTTCGGGAGATCTCCCGTAGGGAGACAGATACCTACGGATTCTAGATATCGGTAGACATCTGTTTATCCGTGTACAATCGGTGGATCCGTGTGATTGATAAAATGATAAAATGCTAAAATAACCACTGCATCCCCTTGCTTTTTTATACGTTCGGACTATACTATGTATACTCATACGGAATCACTCCTTCTCCTTGTGCATACGGGTTTGATTCCGAGGGAGTCTGATAACGACCTCCGGACATGCACTGGTACTGCATTGTCTACCTTTATCAGACTCCCCGCTTTAATATTTAAAGAGGATTTTGGTTTCTCCGGCGAACCTGCCGGGGAATATTGCGGGTGGCGGCGAAACCCCTTGGAAAAGGGTTTCCGCAAGCAGGCCAACGTACCAGGTTGGATCCAACTTGGACACGGAGGACGCAACCTGGCCTCCACCCCAATATAAGTATCCGACCGGACTTCCCCTCCGGTCTTTTTTGTTTCTTACTCAATACTTTACACGGATCAACGGTTTGGCCACGGATCCACCGATATCTTCGGATCCTATATATCAGTCTCCCTACGGGAGATCTCCCGAAGGGATGATAGACGAGTCCCAATCCGTTTAGTAGACTTGCCCTCCATAGCCTTTGGCGACGGAGGGGTACAATCGGTAGATCCGAGTGATGGTTATTTTGTTAATTCCAAAATTATCAATATCAAGTCCCCTTGCCAAACCTGAGAATTTATTCCATAATATGGGCGAAATGAAAGGAGGACAGTATGCGAACTGTCTTTTTGTTGTTTGTACTGACACTTTCCACTGCTGTCCTTAAAGCCGTAGAAGTGCTGGATGAGCAGTGCATTATAGAGCTGTCTCCCACCCAGTACCAAGGGGTCCAAGGCTTGTGGGGTAATTTGCCCCGTTCAGTCGTTTCGGCTAAGCCGGAACTCTTCCGGGCTATTGTACCCATGGCCAAAACTTTTGAGTGGCTCGAGCCTGACCTCCCCTTTGCGGGCAGCAAAGCTTTGGCAGCCTTAGAAGGTATTGGCGCCCAGCGCTTGGCGGTTATTACGCCTATTATCCCGGGTGGTTGCAACACGGAGCGGTTAGACCCCGGCCGAGGCAAAATTATCCAGTACGCCCAGCCAAACGGCATGGTGTACGGCAGCGAGGCTGACCTTGACCCGGAAACCAAGCAGCGTTTACGGCAGATTAACTTCTTGCCGCTGCTGCCCTTGTCTCCCGTCCGCGGCAAACCCGGTCGTGCCGCCGTTGTAATTATAGACAGCGGCATAAACTACGCCGGCTTCAAGCCCCAGCCAGGCGAGGAACATTCCACCTCGTTTGTTGGCGGCAACCCGTTTGTCGACCCTGCCGGACACGGTACTGCGGTTGCCGAAGTTATACGGGAGTTCACCGCCTCAACACCTATTATTTCCTTCCAGGTGCTGAGTACGTTCTCGCTCAACGACGGCCAAAGGGTTACTGCCGGTTCCGAAGCCATGGTGCTTCGCGCCCTGCTCCGGCTCCACCAGCTCAACTTTGAGCGGCTGGCCGTAAACCTGTCGCTTCAAATGTGGGGCACCTCTACGCTGTGGCGGCGGGTATTTGCCTCACTCGAGGACAAAGCGCTCTTCGTAGCAGCCGCGGGCAACCTTAACCAACAGGTAGAAGTCGGCACGCCCTACGTGCCCGCTTCGGCCAGCGACATGAAAGATGTCCTGACCTTAGGCGGCATAAACGGCCAAGACAAAAAGGCAAGCTTCTCCTGCTACGGCGGCGCCGTAACACTTGGCGCACCGGTAGTTGTAAAAGTGCCCAGCGGCACATTTGCCGGCACCTCTTTCTCGGCACCCCAAGGAGTTGGCACGGCCATATTTTTGTGGGAACAAAAAAACGACCAGCCCGACCTACCTACGCCTTCCCAAACAAAGCAAGCTATAGTGCAAGGCGCGCGCTTTGCCGGAGGCTTGCTAAACTTGTTCGGCGCCCCCAAAGTGCTGGACGTAGTCGGCGCCCTCGCCGCCCTGGACAATCCTGAACGCAAGGCGGATGCTAACCCCATAAGGATAACCGCCGTAGAAGGTACTTGGTCTAAGACGTACAAACTTGCGTTTAACGACCTGGTTTCCATTTACGGTTCCGGATTTGTCGACAAGGAGTACAAAAACGATATTGACATGGCTCCTGTCCAAGTCCTGGTTAACGGTTATCCCATAAAGTTGCTGGCAGCTACCCCCACCCGGCTTGAAGCGGTTTTACCCTCCGCATTCCAAGGCCAGGTATGGAACCCGGACAAAAGCCTGCTCTCGGTGGTAAAGCTAGACTACACCGGTACGGCGATTGCCGATTCGGCCGTTAGCGCTTTGGAGTTTACGCCAGTACCCGCTAGTCCGGGTCTTGGGCTCATGGCCCGTGTTTTGTATCCGGTTGCCGAACCGGACAAGCCCGGACAAAAGCCTGCCCTGTCCGTAGTCAGCGAAACCAACCCGGTCCGGCCGGGAGACACAGTAATATTGTACATCTCCGGCGTTCAGTGCCTGGCTATAGCCGACGAAACGGTAACCGTGTTGCTTGGCGAAACCAGCAAAGACGTCCCGCTGCTCGCCACTGAAGTGACAGGCGTGTTCGCGGCCCGCATACAAATACCCAACGTGCCGGGCGCGGCCTTTGGGCTCACCGGGCATATAATTGCCCGCGACGCATATGTTGCTTTTGGGGTAAACTATGTCCCCCATTAGCGCACCCTTCCCCTAAGCCCGGAGCTCCCCAGCTCCGGCTTTTTTTTATTTTCTCCTTTGGGCAATTACCTAGCTATTCTACTGCAACATTCCCCTCCTCGCCCTTAAGCAGCGAGGGGAGAGTATGTCCGTTATACGGGCAGGAGAGGGTGCAGTTTATTTATGTAAAATTTTTGTATCTTTTTTTCACATATGTGAAAAAAAGATACAAAAATACAATTATAAAAAAAATCCCTCCCAGGTTACGGGAGGGAGGGATTTTATAAACTATTTTTTTAAGGCTTCGTCTATTATTTGTTCAAAGTTCGCCGTAGGCATAGCCCCGACTATTTTTTGTCCGTTAATGAAGAACGAAGGGGTACCGCTTACCCCCGCTTTGGTGCCTGCAGCTGTGTCCCCGGCAACCACTTCACGGGTTTCGTGGTTATCGAGACAACTGTTGAACTTGGTAGTATTTAAGCCCAAGTCTTTGGCATATTGTTTCAAACTGTCCACATCAAGCCCGGTGCCGTCTGCCTGGCCTTTGGTAAAGAGCGTGTCGTGATACGGCAAAAACTTGCCTTGGCGGTTTGCACATTCGGCCGCTTCGCCCGCAATTTGCGCATTGACATGGAAACTTAACGGATAATGCCTAAACTCAAAACGCACTTTGCCGGTATCGACATATTTGGTTTTGAGTTGGCTATATGTTTCGTTAAAGAAGCGCTGGCAGAAGGGGCATTGGAAATCGGTAAATTCCACAATGGTCACCGGGGCACTGCTTGTACCCAGGGTGGCCGCGTCGGCCCTGCTGGGGACATCGACCGGACCTTCGGGTTCGGTGGGTGCAGCCGGGGCCTGTTGCTGGGCACCAAGCACTTGCTGGGTTGGGGCTGTCGCCAGGGGCTTTCCCCCTAATTCGGAAATAAGGACTTTAGTGTTATAAAATACGCTTCCGGAAATAAGCAGCGCGCCTACCACAATACTGGCAGCAATGGTAGTTGCGGGACTGGCTTGGGTTTGGCCGGATTCTGTTGTCGGATTTTGGGTTGGCTTTTCTTCACTCATGGTTTCTAGGTTAATAGTATTACTACTGTATCATACCCCCTAACTTTGTCCATACCGGGCAGCAGGCTATTGCGGAATAACCAATACTGCGCCAATTTTCAAGGTCCTGACATTGCCTTTGCGTGAAAGGGCGTTGGGGTTGGCGTCCAATATTTTTCGCCACTGCCTGCCGTCGCCATAATAACGTTTGGAAATGGCCCACAAGGTGTCACCTTTCTTTACGGTATAGGTTTGGGTTTGCGCCCCAGCCACAGTGGGTGCAGCGTAGTTAGAAGGCATTTGCAAGCCGCCCTGGGCTGCCACTATGTCCTCGTACCGCAATCCGCCGGTAGTGCTCTGTCCCGCTACTTGCTGGCCGTTTACCCGGGCATTCATTTGGTTAATCTGGTTTTGGAGCTGGGCAATTTGGTTATTGTAGTAGCTTAAATCTTGGGCGGAAGAGGTGTTCCGCAAATTAGACGACAGCTGGTTAACTTGGTTCTGGAGTATGGCCACCTGGTCGCGCAGCGCCTGCAAGTCTTGGTTGGAAATAGTCGTATTGCCTGAATTGTTGGTGTTGGTATTCGTATTGTTATTGGTGTTGCCATTTCCATTCGTATTGGAATTGTTCCCGCTGGTGTTGTTGTTATTGCCGGTGGTGCCGTTTGTATTGTTATTATTATTGTTACTATTATTGGTGTTATTGTTGTTGCCACCATTGTTTGTCGTAGTGGAGTTTTCTGTAACGGAAAAGAGTTTTACGTTAGAAATTTTTGTCGGATCATCCGCGTTCGTCACCGTAATGCCATAACTCCCAACTATAAACCCGGCGGGAACTTTTACGGTAATGCCGGAAATGGCACCGGTACTGTCTATAACAAAACTTGTAGGGGTTAAAGTCACCGAGCCGATTTTTACCTGGTTTTTAGACAATGTTTCGTTAAAGTTTGTACCCTGTATGGTTATGGTAACCCCGTTAGCCGACTGGACTTCGGCCAAGCTTGCCGAAGCGGGCGTTACCGAGGTAAGCGATGCCGCTACCGCACCGGTAGTTTGGGTGGTCGTGCCGGTAACCGTGACCAACAATATTTGGTCTTTGGAGGTGTCGCTTGCTGCCAAAACTGCCGGATGCACCCTAACTTGTACGGCTTGGGCGGTCGTGTCAACCGCGGTTATGGTTATTATTCCAGTGGCGGTATTTATAGATGCCCGCACTTTAGAAGTATCCGACGAAGTTACGCTCACATTTCCTGTTGTGAGCCCGTTAGACATGCGTACTGTGGCTTGCACCGAACTGGAAATGGCTCCCTTGGCAAGCGAAACTTGGCCTTGGCTTAAAGTCAGGCTTGTTACGGTTGCGGTTTGGGTAGTGCCGCCTACGCCACCGGTATTTGTCGAACCGCCATTGCCGCCATTGGTCCCCGACCCTGTTCCGGATCCTGTTCCCGTGCCAGATCCGGTTCCCGTTCCTGTCCCTGTACCGGTCGGACCCGTTACCGAAGTTATGTTGCCAGCCAGGCCGCCTAAAAATGCGGTACCCTTGGCATCGGCTGTATTTACAATATTATTATACGTACCCAGGCCGGTCCCAATATATACCCTCCCTTGGGGCGTTGCGGTCCAAACCTGAGTTTGGTTGGTAACTTCAAAAAGTCCTGTCGTACCGGCAGTCACGGGCTGGAATTGGTCCGCCAGAGTGCCGGCGCCTTTGGTAACTTCCGCTGCAACCATTTGTTTGGTTGCCGTTTCGCCCTCACGGATTATTTCGTTGGCAATCCCACCGGCCAAAAATTCACCACGGTTTGGAATGCTTATATAGTACACGGGTGCGGTAAATTTTCCTTCCCGTTTTTGCTCTACAAGAGTTGCGTCCGGATAACCATTTGCTTTCATCCAATTTAAAACTATTTGGGCACCTTCGTAATCCAAACCGTAAATATACCCGCCTTCGCCCGTATTTTGGGCAACATATACCGCGGGGGCATTTAAATAATTACCGTTACTGTCATCCATTTGCTGTATGCCTAATGGATTAAAATGTCCGGCAAGTTGCGTGGCAGTGGTTACCGGGCCCGTTGCAATAGTAAAAGTCGCATGGCCAGCCTCGGTTTGGTTATTGTTGGCGTCCACCACGTAATACGTTTGGTTCCATGTGCCTATGTCATCGGTCGTAAACGTACCGGAGAGTGTTAGGACCCCACCTGACGGTATAACCCAATTATTTTGGGTGTAACGGTTGTCTTGGCCATTTTTACCGCCTTCGGTATATACTTTTGCACCGGGCGTGCCTTTTATAGTCAGTGTCCACTGCTGGCCGACCTTGGCGGTACTTAAAGTACCTCCGTTTACTGTAAGCGTTACGTTTGCTCCCGTAACCGTGGCTCCGCCGGTGTTGGCAGCGCTTCTTACCCATGTCCCGTTCTGGACTTCCCACTTAATCCCGTCTACCGTTGCAGTTGCCCCTGCGGTAGGAATTAATCCCAGCGCCATGGGCGTACCGGATTCATACCATTGGCCGTTTTGGAAAACTTGGGTAACGCCGTTCTCAACTCGAGTGTCACCATTTACATGTGTAACAGTACCTCCGTCTGAAGTGCCTCCGCCCGCACCGCCACCGGTTCCCGTACCGCCTCCCCCGGTTCCGCTTGTATCACCGCCTGTCGTAGCACCCCCGCCAGTATTGCCACCCGTAGACGTGCCACCACCGGTAGTTCCCTCGGTGCCGCTTCCGCCGCCAGTTCCCCCTCCGGTTGCGCCGGAATTATCTGAGCTTGTTCCCCCTCCGGTTCCGGCCGTGCCACCACCCGTTCCGTTACCCGATCCGTCGCTATTGGAAGCTCCGCCGCCTTGGTTTTGCTGGTTTTGGTATTCGTCCGCCGCTTGGCTATACGCCGCTTCCGTTTCTTCCACGGCACTCACCAAACCCGGCCGCTCGGCGTTTATGGTATCTTGAATTTCCTGCAGGCGTTGGTCCCGTTCTTCTTGCGTGCCCAAATTATTGGCATCGGTCCGAGCTTGTATGACCCATTGGTCAAACCTACCCAAAGTCGCGCGGGCTTCGGTTACCGCATCGCTTAATTCCTGAATTTGCGCATCGGTCACTTGGGCCGAAGCTTTTTTAACGCCAAAAATATTCGAAAGCGCTTTCTTTATTTTGCTGGTTTTGGAACCTGCCTGGCTTTCGGTGGAGCGAACAAATTGGGTTGCCTGTTTTTGCGGTGCAACCGCGCCCGCGCCCCCAATTAAGGTGGAGCCCAAACCTAAGCCGGCCAATATTTTCTCCTTGGTCGTTACGGACTTATGGGTACGCTTAACGCGTTTTATTTTTACTTTGTCCATGCCTGTATGAGATTTAATTTTTTTAGGGTGCTTGCCGGTTACGGCTTTGTGTTTTTGCATAAATGTATTTTATGATTTTACTACATTTGTAGGCTTTCCATGTACAAAAGCGTCTATGTTTTGTATGGTCGTATCTAAAATCCTTTTAAGCGCCTCTATGGTATTAAATGCATTGTGCGGGGTAATAATGACATTTTCCATATGCATAAGTTCGTGGTCTGCCAATGCGGTTTTTAATTGCAGTTCGTTTGGATGCCCTTGGGTCAGCAAATTAAGTTCGTCTTTCAAAAAACCTTCCTCTTCTATAACGTCCAATGCCGCACCCACTATATGCCCGCTTTTAAGCGCCTCCACCAATGCTGCCGTTTCAACCAAACCGCCGCGGGCGGTATTGACCAAAATACTCCCCGGCTTTAAGAGGCCAATGTTCCCCTTGTTTATTAAATGGTGGGTGCTGGGCATATAGGGCACTTGCAAGGTCACTATGTCCGACTCTTTAAGCAAATCTTCCAAGGTTACGTATTTAAAATTTAGGGCTTGGGCGTTTTTTTCGTTGGGATACGGGTCGTATGCCACGACATTCATGCCAAACCCGTTGGCTATTTTTATGACATACGTACCAATGCGGCCAGTGCCAACCACTCCCAGGGTCTTGCCTTTTAAGTCCCAGCCCCTCAATCCTTCAAAATTAAACCAGCCTTCTTCGCGCACACGTTTTATGGAAGGGTACAGTTTCCGGGTTAAGGCGAGCAAAATGGCAAAGGTAAATTCCGCAACGGTATTTTCCCCATACGAAGGGACATTGCTGACCGCAATGCCTTTTTGGCTGCAGGCTTCTACGTTTATATGGTCATACCCCGTAGTTCGCGTGGCCACTAACCTGAGTTTAGGGCAATGGCCCAAGACTTTTGGAGTAATGGGTGAACCAATAAACGTGGAGAGTATTTCCACATCAGGCCCGGGTAAATCCTGGTCGGAGAACGGCGACGCATAAAATTCCAGCTCATG
>CAYOXN010000017.1:9664-16114 GCA_964407965.1 uncultured Candidatus Saccharibacteria bacterium | reverse complement strand
CCTATTTACAGTATCATTAACAAGTTTCGTATCAATCTTTAAAACTAAAAAATAATGAAACGAATCATTTTAGTAGGTAAAGCTGCGTCAGGCAAAGACCACGCGCGCAAAATCCTAGAAGCATATGGGGCAAAATATGAAGGGTTAATGAGAATAAAGTCCGGTGAGTTTTTTTCCAGGTTATTGGCTGCCAAATAAGGCTTACCCCGCAGGCTCACCACCTCCTGTTCCCATATTTGGGTTATTATTTTTTTTGCTTCCTCTGCGTACGCCGGGTTGTTCCAACGCCGGGCTGCGAATATAAGCGCCAAGGCTATGTCGGTATCCGCATCGCTGGCGGTATTGGTGCCGCCTTGGTCGGCAAGGATACCCCAGTCCCCGGTACTGCGTTGGCCATACAGCCAGGAAAAAAGCGAATCGGGCCTTTGCAGATTAACTCGCGTCCATTCCCAGGTTTTATCAAACGTCGGTTTGTCATCCATCCATACCGCACGGAGCATGGTATAACTTTGGCCTTCGGAAGTGGTAATGTTGCCCCGCTGCTTGTCTAAAGTCCTGCCGGTTTGGGCTTCCCAATAATTTACCTTATAGTCATTCCACAAGCCTGCCAGCATGAGCTTCGGGGTAAATACTAAGGGGGTGTTGCGTTTTTGGCTGTTGAAATAAAGTATAAAAAGCAAAATGCTAGCCGAAATAAGCAAGAGAAAAAAACCAAGAATTCTCATTCTCATAAGCGAGTGGATATGGGTTAACTTTCAATGGCGGTTGAAGGGTAAGCCGTTAAGGTTTTGGAATGCGGTGCCCGGTTAAGGTAACCTCCTAAAAGCCCCAAGCCTACCAGTGCCAAAAGGAAGGCGAGCAGACCCAAATTTCTTGTGGCAGCAGGTGAAAGTTTATTGAAGTTGTAATAGGAGCCAGCATGGGGCATTTGGCTTAAAAATGCAATTGCTGGTTTTGTAGGCAGGTCCGGTAAATCGGAAACGACCTGTTCTGACACTTGCCGTCCCAAAGACTTGAGGGGCAAGTTCATGGCCACGACTTGGGTTTTTTTCGGTTCGGGAGCCGCTGGCGATTCCGTTTTACTGGCAGGGTTTTCGGTCGGAGCGTTTTCCGGTGCCGTGGTATTGGCAGCTGGGCTGGGTGATATATTTTCCGGCATACTAAGCGAGCCAGTCAGGGTAAGGCCGGCATTGGATTGGGCTGGTTGAGGGGAATTTGTTTCCGAAGTTTTTTCGGGAGCGGGTTCGGCAGCTGGCTTGGCGGGAGTGTTAGCAGCTGACCCTTGTTCCTGGCCGGATTGTTCGGAGCGGGTAGTCTGGCTAATTACTGCTTTGTCCGGTAATGGCAGGGGATTGGAAGAACTTTTAACGCTTACCGGAGTGTTTTTAATTGTAGGTTTTTTTGCCATAGCAAAAGTAGCTTGGGAGCCGAGGCTGAAAGTCACAAGGGCCACTAAGAGCAATCCGTTTTTCAATGAAATGTGTGTAAGCATAGTAAGTATCAGAATTTAGTATTTGTATTGACGCGTTTTTTAAATTGTCCTTACGGCAGTATTTTTTAAAGTGCTTTTTCTTAAGGGAAAATTAAAAAATCGGCACACGGCGGTGACCGGAATTGGAAGTATTTGTTATAAACTACGCTAATTTACGTTTATAGCTACGTAGGCTTATAGGAGGAAATTTAGTGCAAAAACTTTTCACGTGTTTGTTGTGTTATGTGGGTTTGGGTATGGCTCAAACTTCCAATTCCCACGAACGGCCGGTGAGTGTCATAGCCCGCGCTGTGGCTATGGGCGGGCAGTCGCCGGTATCAAATGTAAGGGCGAGCTGGACAGGCGCCACTGCCTATGGCGGGTTTAGCCGCAGTTGGACAGTGGGCGTCCAGCCTATAGTACAATTGCGGGCTTCGGGGTTTATTGCGGAAGGCGGCCCCACCATTTGGGTGCCCATACGCGCTGGGGTTACGCGGGCGGTTGGCGTGCATACTATCCGCACGGGTGATGCGGTAAAAATACAGCCCCATATAGGAGTGGGTTATCAAATACTGCCGCCGGTAGCTCTGTTGGTTGCGTATGACCAATTTGCCCAAACGCTCGAATGGAATTACCAAAGCGGTTTTCGCGAGTTGGGGACCATGAAAGCCCGCATGCCAAATGTTGAAGTAAGGCTCGGTGGCAGGCGGGGACTGTTGGGCTCGGTGGGTATTGGCATGTTCCGGCCTTACTTTAAGCCAGCCGAAGGGTCGCCGCGTGTGGATGTAACTTTCCGCCGGGGAGTTATGGCCTTTGTTACTTTAGGCTACGCATTTTAGTTTTTGCGCGCATGCAAAAAGCCGTTCCGATGGTTTCGGGACGGCTTATTTTTTACAACGTGGTTATTGGCCGGCTTTGGGTTATATAAAATTTCTTTTTCTCAAACGCCCACTCTATGTCTTGCGGGTGCTTATAGTGTTTTTCTATGGCCAGGCATATTTTAGCCAATTCGGTTATGAGTTTTCCGGAAAGTTTTTGTTTGCCGCCTATGGCTGTGGAAAGCTTTTTGTTTATGTTGCCCTTTGGTGACTTGACTATGGCCATGCGTTGCTCGGAAACGTTTATGTCCAGAATGGAAAAGTCCTTTTTGTGGATTACGTAAGTGTCGGGGGTTATTAGCCCGCCGACTATAGCTTCGCCGAGCCCAAAGCCTGCTTCTATGACCATTTGGTCATAGTCTTTGGTAACCGGATGTACGGTAAAACCTATGCCGCTTATTTCGCTTTGGACCATTTTTTGTACCACGACCGCTACGGAAACTTTGGTTTTGTGGAGTTTTTTCTCTATGCGGTAAAAAATAGCCCGTGGGGTAAACAGGGAAGACCAGCAGGTTTGCACATATTTTAAAACCTGTTTTTCGGTAACATTGAGGTAGGTTTCCAGTTCACCGGCCCAGGAGGCGGTTTTGCTGTCTTCGGCCGTGGCGGAACTGCGCACGGCTACAAACGGGCTTTTTAGTTTTTTAAAATTTGTAATTATTTCGGTTTGCAAATCTTTTGGCATTTTGGCGCCAAGGATAAGCGAGCGGATTTCTTCCGAAGCCCGTTCCACCGACTCCATATTTTTAGGGTTAACTTTTTTTAGGCTCGTCTCTACTTCCGTATTTAAATCCGTTTCTTCCAAGAACCTTTCAAAAGCGCTGGCAAGCACCACAAACCCCGGCGGTACCGGCAGTCCTGCCCGCGTCATTTCCCCCAAACTCGCCCCCTTCCCCCCGGCCTGCGCCACACTTTTATTGCTCAAATCCTCAAACCAGCCTATATGTTTATTCATAAATATTTATTAAAATTTTTCTTATCATAATATTCAAACTATCAACTCAGTTCGCAATTGCGAACGGAGTTGATAGTTGTATGTAAGAAAGTTTATAATTCCGCATGTGGTGTGTTGGCTAATGCGTTGGCGAAGACTATGTGGCTATACCAGTCTTGTTCATTGCGGAAGTTGTCTTCATAAATAAGCTTTCCGGGGAAATAAGTGGGGCACGCAAGAAGCTCAGCTTTGCCTAAAAAGTATAAAGCCCTCAGAATTTGGTTACCTATCGTACCTCGTGCCGGAATAATCAAATTTGCGAATTCTATGGCTTTTTCTACTTCAATATGAATATTTTTTGCTGTCAGCCCATTTCTTCTTAAGTTTTTAACCAGCGCTTCCGCTTCGTCATAAGTTTGGCTCATGGTAGGGTCTTTTCCGTAACTGCCAGGCCTACAGGTGGCCATTACTGCAATTTTAGGCTTAATTTTTATTACGGTTTTAACCCAATATGCCAGTGCATTGGCAACTCGTATTTTTTCTTCTAAATTTTGTAGGTCCGGATTTGAACATCCAGTAAGTCCGTATTCGCGGCCATAAGTATCTTTTACAATAGCTATATCAACTCTTTTTAAATGTCCTTCAATATTAAAAAGCTTTTTTGCATATTCAACCATGGAAAGGTCATCTATTTGCCCACGCACCAGTTGATGGATTTTATGCTCTTTAAAATCTTGAATAAGTCGTGGACCTACTGCTTTTTCACCAAGCGGAACACTTTCAAAACCCTGAATTTTTTTGCCATACACAACTACCTCAGCCACCTTATTTGCTCGTTTTAAGCTTCCGACTATGGTGGGGCTGGGTTTTATAATAGCTATGCCAACTCTATTTTTAGCTTTTTTACTGAGCTGGTTAATAACTGTACTAAATTTCTCCATAAACTTTAGGTTCTATATTTATAAAGTTTTTATAAATGCGAATTTTTTTTACAACTAAGTTCGCAATTGCGAACTAAGTTGATAGATTTAGTTATCATATTTTTCTAACTATTCCTTTATTTGCATCCACCTCAACAATGTCACCGTCTTTAAAAACTTTAGTTGCGTTTTTGGTGCCAATTATACAGGGGATTCCTAGTTCTCGGGAAACAATAGCCGCGTGGGAGGTTATACCGCCCTCGTCTGTTACTATTGCCGAAGCTTTTTTCATAGCTGGTGCAAATTCGGGCGTGGTTTGACTAGTAACTAATATTTCCCCTGGTTTAATGGCTCTATTTAAAATATTTGCGTTTAATGCAACCCTGACCTTTCCTTGGACAAACCCAGGGCTGGCTGGTTGACCTTGAATACTAGCAGGTGAATTATTTTTGTTTTTTTCTGCTATTTTGCTTGTTTTTATTTTTTTTAAGGCTCTTTTTCCCGAGTATAAATGTGTTTTACCCCCATTAGTAAATTCACACCAATACGAGCAAATTCTTTCATTTAATTCTTTAAGAGAAGGTTTTATATTATTAGCTAATTCAATGTATTCTTCTAGTAACATAAATCTACAGTAGCGGAAGGGGATATGGCATTTCTTGAGCATGGCTTTAGTTATAGCAAAACCCGCGGTCATCATTTTCATTTGTATTTCTTTTCTGGTGTCATGCATTTCGGCCAGAACTTCAAAAGCAGCCAAAAATTTTTTTGTTTCTTGGGGTATTTTTTTAAAAACTTGTTGTTTAATTGTGAGTGTCGTACGGCGTATTCTTTCTTCTCGAGATTGTTTGAAAACTAGTTTCTCAACCGCATGAGCCCGGTTTATTTTTTTTATTATAGCAGTTTCTGTTAGCGGTTGATGTTGGCCCCAGCCCATAACCGTCCACCACCACTTATTTGCGTGCTCACTTACCGCTTTCTTTACTTTTGGGGAATGTGGATATTCGGAATATTTTTTAGCTAGGCGTACAAAGTCCGTATGCTCCCTCTGTACATATGTAGGAATGTTAGGTGTGAGCAGGCAAGCCATTTCGTTTAAGCTCAAATTTATATTGTTTTTTTGGAGAGAATTCCTAATGTCTATTTCTAGAGTTTCGTCTGTCGCGTCTATTGGCATAAAGCGTGTCGCAAAAAGGTTGTGGGCCTTCTGCCATTTTTGGAGTAATTTTGCCAATTCTTTTACGGTAAAACCGTTTAAGTTTAATTTTAGGATTTGGGAGGAAATTTTTCTATTCAATTTTTCCGCCTGCTTGGCTTGTTTGATAAAATTTTTTAAGTTGTTGCGTTTTGTTAAAAAGAAGTCAGCCTCATGGCCAATTTTAATAATGTCTTTTAGGTAATAGCACCACGCATATTTGTCACCCAAATTTGCCACTATAATACTTTTCCATTGAAACGGCGGTTTGGCTATATGTGTCGGTCCTTCCGCCCAAGGTTGTATAAATGGCAGCGGCCAGTCGTTTCTTATATATACCTGGTATTTATTGGTCATTTTATTAAAAAACTATTACCCATAATTTCTTGATAAACATACAATAGTATTTTTGAGTTAAAATTACTTTTAACAATTTCACAACCATGTTCGCAATTGCGAACGTAGTTGTTAGATTATATTTTCCTAACCACGCCCTTATTTGCATCTACTTCCACTTTGTCGCCGTCTGTAAAGACTTCGGTGGCTATTTTGGTGCCTATTATGCAAGGTTTGTTAAGTTCACGGCTAACTATGGCAGCATGGGAAGTTATGCCGCCTTCGTTGGTCACAAAAGCAACCGCCTTTTGCATAGCCGGCATAAATTCCGGACGGGTCATATACGCGATTAGCACCTCGCCTTTTTTTACTTTGGGTATATCGTGTATGGTCCGAATAATGCGCGCTTTGCCCCTGGCCATGCCTTTATTGGCTATGGCGCCCCGGAGTTCTGTTATACCAACTGTCTCTGTTTTAGAAAGTTCTTTTTCCAGAAGTTCGTAATTTTTACCCGGATAGGTATATATTTTTTTATTGTACGTATAGTAAGCACAGCCTGGCCAGCGTGCTTTGAGTTTAGAAAGGAATAGGGAGTTACCTAGGTTTGTTAAATTCAGTTCATGGGGAGTTAGGTATTTAACTATTTCCGGAGTTAAATTTAACCTTTTAGCTAGTTCTTATACTACTAGTTCATAACGGCCTATTGTTTGCATTAT
>CAYOXN010000017.1:0-9654 GCA_964407965.1 uncultured Candidatus Saccharibacteria bacterium | reverse complement strand
TTTCTTGCGGTTATCTTGCCAGGTTGTGCAGAGTTCTATGGTCTTAATTACAAATATTTCAGGAGCGGTTAAATTGAGTAATTTTATTAACCTTTGTTTTCTTGTTTTTGTTGCAAGTAGTTGCTTAAGGGAGGGGATATGCTTTAAGTTAAGAGTTTTTTTTAAAATATCTTGTTCGTTTAGCGTTACTCCTTTAACATAGCTATTGTCTACAAATCCAAATTCTTTTATAAATTTTTTCACGAGTGTATGTTTATGGACCCCTTGTGCTTTTTTTATGCGGGCCAAAAGTAGCTGGGCAAGTGAAAGGTAAGAAAATTGCGTAGGTGAACTAAGGAGTTGGTGGTTTTCGGGGGTATTGGCTTTGCGTAAATTGAGTAAGTCTGTGAGCCGTTGTTCACTGACAAACGATATGCCTTCCTGGGCATGGGCAAAACTAACACTCATGGTCAGCTCATGAGCTAGTTTTTGACAGAGTTTGACTAATTGGGCGAGTGAAAGTTTTTTTAATTGCGTCGGGTTAATGGGTCCGCTTGCTTTTTTAGCCTGCTGGTATTCTTTGAAATGTAAATCAATTAGTTTACGCAGGCGCCCAAGGGTTTTAACTTTCCGGTAATAAGCTTCGCCAATTTTTTGCATGTCTAACTCGTCGTAATACCAATGAGCCCGGCTTTCGTGTACGCGTAAAAAGAAATGTGAGTAGTTTTGCCCCAGGATCCGCTTAGGCATCCAACCGGTCGTGCTGGCTACGCCATGCAAATACAAAGGCATACCGTTAAATCCCTGCACAAACCACGTGCCTTTTTTAACTATTTTGAGTAATTGTTTTGTAGTTAAAATATTTTTCATTATCACAATTAAATTTAAATAAAATTTTTAGCCTACACTTATAAGTCAACTAAAAGTATCTCGCAACTAAGTTCGCAATTGCGAACTTAGTTGCGAATTTAAAAAGGTTAAAGAATGCCAGTTTTTTTAAAATAGGTTTTTAGTATTTTTTCGTCAGCTTTGTCCATACGGCTTATTTCCATTATGGTTACGAATTTGCCTACGTTATACCGTTCCAAAACAAACGACAGTTCTTTGCGCGGGTCGTAAGGATGGTACCAAAGCGAGCGTTGTAAGCCGCAAAAGTCCATTTTTAGGAGTTTATGCCTTAGTGCGTCGGCTGCCTGTTTGTACTCTTTTGTTGGAATATCAGCCGCCACTTGCCACCACTTCTTGTCCCATACCTGGGGTTTAGGGATTTTGAGGTTTTCAAAATTTATCTCTTTTGCTTGCTTTTTACCTAGTTTTGTTAAGTTTACTATAACATCTTTTAGGCTTGTTTTAAAGCTAATTTTCCCCGTCTTTTTTAAGTAGTAGAATGAGCGGGCCAAAAGTTTGCTTTGTTCTTCCTTGCTTAAATTTTTAAAAGTCTTGGACAATTTTCCAATTGCAGAAAACAAATTCGGCGCTATAAGGCTAACCGAAACCACACCCACCCCAGCCAATACAACTAACAATATTTCGCTTAAAGCAGAGTGGTCGTTTATTTGACTCTTTGGGTGTATGGCAGCTTTTGTTACCTGTTTTTGCTTAGCAGCTTGTTTTAATATTCTTTGTAACATTTTTGTTTTATTAATTGCATTTTACACCTATCAACTACGTTCGCAATTGCGAACGTAGTTGATAATTGGTTATAAGTATTTGTAAAAAGAACGATATATATTCATTAGCCTTATTATGTCTATAATTTTTGGAATACCATTCCAATGTCCACAGGAATTGGAATATCATGTATGCTTTTAAAACACTCGGGAGTATTCTTCCCTCTTTTTTACTCACAAGTTTCCCATTTTCCAAATGTCCATAATAAGCATGTAAGCCTGCCCGAATTTTCTTAGCATTATATTGCGAAGCTTTTTTACCTTTTAAGTAATAGCAAGATTGGCCTATGGTTGATGCCAAATCGGCAATACGTGCATCTTGTCGTATCCAGTCAAAGTCAAACATCCCGGAAACTTTATTGCCAGAAAAATGGAAATTGCCTGGGTGGAGATCGAAATGTACCAATTGCTTTGGCAACTGGTTATATTTTAGGCCCCTAAGTTCATTTTGGGTTTTTTTAATCAGCTCGTGTAAAAACGGCAGTTCTTTAGCCAAAATTTTTCCAAAAGGCGTTTTACGTACCGCATGCTTTAATTTATTTAAATTTTTAACGGCATGTTTGAGTTGAAATTCTAATCCAGTTTTAGGTAACTTGTCTGTAAAAGGAAAATTTTTTACAACAGAGGAAAATTGGGCCGATGCCATGAAATGGCTTTTTAGCCTGGAAAGGGTATAGTGGTCCAAATTATTCCACGAGGCTACAGTTTTTCCGGCAACAAAATTTTGTAGTGTAAAAATCCGCCCCTTGTAAATTGTTATAGCCTTACCATATATATTGGGTAAAACTTTTGGCGTAAAAGGAAACTTTTTGTGTTGCAAATAATTTAGAAGCTCTATTTCCAGTTTTATATGTAGTAAAGTCTTTTCGGGCGCTGAGAGCCGGAGAATATATTTTATACGTAGTGTCTTTATTAAGTAAGTTTTATTTACAAATCCCGTATTTATTTCTTTTATAACCACTTTTTCTCCGGGTAAGTAAAACGTGTTTAATATGTGAGAAACACTCTTTAATTCTTGTTGTAATGCACTACTTTTCATAAATAACTATACAATCCAAAAATTATATTTTCCTTACCGTTCCCTTATTTGCATCTACTTCCACCATATCGCCGGTTTTAAATATTTTGCTGGCGTGGTGGGTGCGGACGAGGCAGGGGATGCCTAGTTCGCGGGAGACTATGGCGGCGTGGGAAGTAAGCCCTCCTTCGTCGGTTACTATGGCTTTGGCTATTTGCATGGCCGGGACAAATTCGGGGTGTGTGGTTACCGCTATAAGTATTTCGCCAGGTTTTATGGTTTTTAACTCCGCACTCGAAAGTATTATTCTCGCCTTTCCTTTGGCATAGCCTAAAGAAGCGCTTATGCCTTTGAGTATTGAAGCGGATTTAAAAACTATTTTATTGCCATATTTCTGGATGTCCGGGGCTTTTGTGGAAAAATATAAACGCTTGCCTTTTTTATACAATACATACCCTTGCATTCGTTTGGCTATTTCTGCCAAGGGCAAGGGTTTGGAATGCAAAAAAGCATTTGTTAATTCTTGGGTGGTGCAATATACAAGCTGTTTTCTTGTTACTTTTTGCCTTTTTGCCATTTCGTCCAGCAAGGGCATAACGGCATGAGCGCCTTGTCGCCGAAACACGTCGCGCATGTCTTTAATGTACGCAACAGTTTGCACTTGTTTAAAGAAGTTTCGCTCCTTGTTTGTTAATTTGCTTAATTTTGCGGCTTTGGCAAAAGAAAGCGGGGGAGCCGGGGTTTCTAACGTATTGTATAAATGTATAATGTCTTTTCCTTGCCAAGGGGTATTATGGAAATCTAAGCAGGGAATGTAGCTATAGTGCTTAACTAATTTGGTAATTTTTTGCGGGCTTAAGTTTTTTATGCCCTGTTTTTTGTATATGGTAAGTTCCGACTGTAATTTTAAAATGCCAACTTTTTTTATGGGAGCGCATAGCGCGTTTATTAAAGCGCTGCTTTCTTTGTCCGGTAACTTTTTTAATTCAATAATTGTTTGGGCTTTGTCAGCCAAGACGTCGTTTAATATCCAGCCAGTCCAGAGGTAAGACATGTAAAGTGTCCAAGCTGCCTGGAATCTGGAGTACCTTTGCCACAAGTCATTCAAACTAAGTTTTTCCAGATTTCCATTACTTACCGCCCGAGCCGTTTTAAGCATGTTGCTTTCATAGTAATGGAAACTTTTAAAAAAAGTTTTAAAGCCCGTGCTGCTGCCATACCGTATAGTCACCAAATTCATGTATTTTTTCCACGCCTGTTCGTTTACACAAGTTGTAACCTTGCCATTTTCCGGCACTATAAATAATTCACCTTTCCAAGTCGGAATATGCTTTCGGTAAGCTGGGAATACGCATTTAATATTCATTTCATTATACTGAACCGAAAAATCCCTGGAAAAAAGTTTTAAATAAGTGTTCTTCATTATAATTTTTTTACTATACCCTTATTTGCATCCACCTCCACCATATCGCCGTCTTTAAAAGTAGTTGTCGCGCTTTCCGTACCAACTATACAAGGTATGTTTAGTTCTCGTGAAATAATAGCTGCATGCGACATTAAACCACCAAGATCGGTAACTATAGCTGCGGCTTTTTTACAAGCTAAGGTTAATTCAGGTGCGGTAGTTTCTGCTATAAGTATAGAATTAGGTTTCATTTTAGAGATTTCTTTTGCAAGTTTATTAGGGTGAGAATAATCTGTTTTAATAATTTTGACCACCCCTTTTACAAAACCTGGATTTGCCGACATGCCCTCTAAAATGTCTTCTTTTTTCGTTTTATTTAAAAAGTCGTTAATAAGTTGGGTGGCTTCTTTGCCCTGAATTGGCTCTGCGCTATTCCATTGTATTACTACAGCATTTGCCCGCCCTTTGAAGTTTTTTATCTGTGCAGTATTACCTTTAAAAAGGGAAAGTATTTCAGCTCTTGTAAGGTAATGTAATTTTTTTTCGTCAATGTTAAATTGTTTGCTTATTTTCTTAAATAGAGTATGGGTATAACCATGAGGTTCAAAGAGTACAGTATTCATAAAAGACCTAACCATGTCTTTAAAACTGATTATTTTGCTTAAGTTGTTTTGTATAGTTTTATTATTCTTATATGAATAAGCCTTGTCAGTATATTCGGTATTCATTTTGGTGTAGTCTTTGCAAAGTTTGGTAATTAAATTGAAAAAAACTTCAAATTCATTTTTAGAGAGGTTCTTTGAAGATAAAAGCCTTGAATGAAAAGATTTTATATCTATTATTAAAGCTTTAAGGTTTTTAACATATTGGTTAAGACTACTCGTGTTTTTATAAAATTTTACCCCTTCTTCTAACGCTAAAGCATAATATTTTTTTGGAAACAATTGGTAAAAATTACCTTTTCTAATAAGAAAAATAACGTGTAAATGTTTATACACGTCTCTGTGCACATCGGTAACAAAAACACTTACCCCCCGAGCCTTAAACGTTAGAATGTAATTTTTAGATAGCATGGCTATTTAATTTTTCTGATTATACCTTTGTTTGCATCAACCTCTACAACGTCCCCATCTTTAAATACCTTAGTGGCTATTTTGGTACCTATTATGCAGGGTTTGTTCATTTCCCTGGCAATAATAGCGGCGTGGGAGGTTATTCCGCCTTCATTTGTTATGAAAGCCCTTGCTTTTTTCATTATAGGTAAAAACTCTGGGCGGGTCATGGACGTGACAAGAACTTCCCCGTTTTGGAACTTTTTAAAATCTTGTTCCGATAATATAATCCTAACTTTGCCCGTAACTTTCCCACCACTAGTTGGGGTTCCTTGTAGGTTTAGGCCATTGGTTTTAGGGCTGTTTAATAAACGGTAAACTTTTTTATATAAGGTATAATTTGTTGAAATAATATACCCTTTAGGACTAAACACCCAGGTTGCTTTTTTAGCGCGCTTTTTTACAAGCTTTTTAATTTTAGAAATGCTCAATGTGTTTTCACACAGTTTAATTAATTCGTCTACTGTAAGTTCTGTTATTTCTCTTTGTGATAGGTTGGGGAAAAATTTTTTTGTTTCTCGTGCAATTTTTAACAAGGCATAATTTGTAAATAGGACATTTACTTTTCGTTCATCTTGTATAACAGCAAAGGTGTCGAGTAATTTGAAAAATAATCGTAATTGACTTGGTTGTTTTGATAATTTTAATATTTCTTTCCTAAACTTTATTATTTCTTGGTTGCTTTGGGTTTTGTACTTATACCCTAAACTTTTTATGTCTTTAACTCCCAGGTTTGGTAAGTTCCAGTAGCTCCCAAGTATCCAGTAGTATTTTTTTACAAGAAGTAATAATTCTGTGTTGCTTTTACTTTTCTTTATTTCCGTAGCCGCCTTTTGTAAAAATGTATTTCCTAGGGGGTGTGTTAGTTGTTGTATGGTGGTTTCGAAATTTATACCGCATTCTTGTAAAAATTTAGTAAACCATAAATTATTGGTTGTGGTAAAAATCTCAGTTATATACCCCATACTTTGCACAGCAAGGGTTTTTTTATAGAGCAGTGTTAAGACTTCTTTTAGGTAGCCAATATTATGTACTTCTTTTAAATAGTGAATCTTTTCGGCAAATTTTCTTAGGCTGTCAGATTTTTTTAAAAAGTTATTTTGGAAATATTTTAAAAAGTTAGTTTTATTTTTTGCTACCTTTAATATCAAATATCCCAAGTTTTTAAAGTCTGGGGTGTTGTATGCAACTGTCATATAACTGTCGTTCACAACCCCTATAATTGTTCTATATCCCGGCGGTACAACGGTAGCAGTGCCACGAGCAGCGGCAATCATTTGAGGAAACGTGTATAAAGTAGTGGTTTTAATCCCCTTGGGATACCATTCTTTTTGGGTACCAATGTATTTTAATAAGACTGTTAACTGCCGCTCTGTCATAAATATTTAGAATATAAGCTAGTTCTTTTTTAAACGTCTGATTCTACCCATGTTTGAGTCTACTTCTACCAAATCGCCATCTTTAAAAACTTTAGTCGCTATTTTAGTGCCTATTATGCAGGGCTTTTTCATTTCCCGGGCGACTATGGCGGCGTGGCAGAGTATGCCGCCTTCGTCGGTAACAAAGGCTCCGGCCCGTTCCAAGGCCGCTATAAATGGGGGAATGGTCATATTAGTGACTAAAATATCACCAGGGTTTACTTTGTTTGTGTCTCTACTACTTTTTACAATTTTTGTAATGCCGACAATTTTTCCACCATATGCAGGGGTTCCAACCAATGCGGAGACTGGTTTGGCTTTGCGTAGTAAAAATGGATGCTTGCGTATATACGTAAACGCTTCTTTTCCTTCCAAGCATTGCGAGGTTGCTTTAATTACCGTAACGAGGCTATGTGCACGGTTTAGGGCATGAAGTTTTAAATTCTTTTTCAATTTTAAAGCACTGCATACCTCCATTGGTGTAAAACAAAGTACTTCTTCGGTGTTTAGGTTAAGCTTTTGGGCAACTTGCCCAATAAGTGGTAATAAATAGAAAGAGGATAAATGAAAATAGTTTGCCCGTTGGGTGCGTAAAAAAACTACGTCGCGTATGTAAGCAACAGTGGTGCGTTCTTCCGGGGTAAGCCTTTTGTTTAACTTATGTATAGCTTCTTTAATTTTTCTTTTATGCTCAAGCAGTTCCGCAAGCTGTTTTTTGGCTGTTTGAGCTTTCTGCTGTTTAACGCGGCTTAAAACATCTTCCGTGCTCCAAGGTTTACCCAAAAAATAGCGTACGCCAAGCCAGCCATACGTTTGGGCATGTTTGGCCGCTTGTTTTTGCAGAACTCTCCTAGAAAAGTTTTTAGAACATATTTCCAAAAAACCTAGCTGTTCATGTTCGGCAGCGGTTTCTTGGCTGGGACTGGTTATAAGTTCAAACAAATGTTTTTCTTCTTCTTTCGTAGAAGAGTATTTTTTTGCTAACTTTTCGGCCAAGGCTTTCCCGGGAGCGTCAAACCACGCCACCAAATAAAAGGCGCAGTAGGTTTTTGCTTCCTGGTAAAATGTATTAATGTTAGCAATTAATTGTTTTTCGGTAAGTTGTTTATTTTTTGTAAGCGAATATATTTTTCGCGAAGTCGCTACCAAATGCTCACCATGGCTAAAACACTTTTTTACAACACTCGGCCCGTAGCTTTTGTTGGCAGTTTTAATTTTTCTTTCAAATTCAGCGGTAAATTTTCCCAAATCTTTCTTTATACAATAAAAGTCTCCATTTACCTGGAACATGCCAATACCAGTTTTTAAACCTAAATATTTTGTTACGGCTTTTATGTTATTTTGCCCTTCTATAATTGTAGAAAATGCAAAATAAGGCTGGTTACGCCAAACAAAATAACTAAGTTCAGACTGTTTAAAATTTGGAAAGTTATTTTTCACGCCTTAAAGAATGATCCAATATTACCTTTATATTAGCAAAAATCGTGTGGAAAAAACATTGACACCAAACAAATAGTATGTCATAATAATTGACTGTGCTCTGCACAGTATTTCAAAGATAAGGAGGTCGCAATGAAGGAAAAGTGGAAATTGCGACTGCCAAATTTAATCGCGCTGATTATGATAATCTGCGCGGTAGGGTCACTGTACAAAAAAGATCCTTACTCTCGGGAGTGGTATCTTAGCAACTTCCGATCCGTAAATATGGAACTCGGTGTTCCGAATAATGCCAAAATTTCGGAAGACGATGCTCGCCGGGTAATAGCATCTGTCCATGAAGATCGGAAAATATTTCGTTCACAAAATGGGTATGATGCCTATACTGCGGAAGAACTTTCACGCCGACTAGACTGGGCAGTCGATCACGTCCGGGTAGTCAAAAAGGCAGACTATCCTCAAGAATTTTCATGTGACGGTGAATGTGTGCCGCTGATAATCCATGAGATTAATGAGGTGCATTGGCTCTTGGAAGCAGACAAGCATGATTTTTGCGCTTCTGATGAAGGGCGTGACATATGTTTGACTTGGTCATTTCAGAGGAGTGCAAGCCGTTCAAAGTTGGTGGAGAGGCCCCCTATTGAACTCGTGGGGATAATCCGGCACAAGCTTACGAGCTTGGGAGTGTTTTTATTCCTAGCTTTGTCATGGTGGTTGTATGGCCGTGGGCAAAGGGTAGGATACTCTTTTGGAAGCCTGTTCGGCAATAAGCTGCCTCGTTATTTGCTTACTTGGTAGCTTTTGGTTTCAGCTTTTGCGGTAACACCGCTGCGATAGCTCAACAGATCCTAAAAAAGCTGGAACAGAAACAATCCACTGAAGTTACGGAACGGTACAAAACCGACTCGGACGACCACACATTCAAACTTCCGCCAGCGCAGCCTAGTTTTGCTTGGCATGTCGGTACGGAAGTTTATCCCGTAACCTTTGGTCCCAACTCAGGTCCCATGTTCTCGCCTAATTACAACTTTTCAGCTGTCTTGAAAAGGCTGGGCGGATTAAGGATTTTTGGTTCTGGGTTTGCGGAACTCGGCGTGCGCAAAAACCAATTTTTTACCAACCACGGAGTAAACGTGGCATGGAAAAATTGGGCTGCGCCAGTGACTATTGAAACTTGTCGCGACTGGCTAGCGACTTGTGTGCAGTTGGGGAGCAAAGTCCAGTGGACGAAGGTTTGGGGAGTGCAGAAGATCCTTTCCCCGGGCTTTAAGTCTTTGTTGGCTGGGCCCCTGTGGCGTATTCGCGGGCCCACGCATTGGACAGAAATATATTGGGCGTGGGTAACCAGAAGGCTTTATGCGTTTCCGTATTGGCCCACAGCCCGCGGTAGGCGAACCCCAGGTGATCTTACGCCATCGGCGACTGCCTAACTGGCAGCAAATTACAGAGTTCTGGATGGTCGGGACGGACCCAACGGTTCGTTTTGGCTTCCAGTACACTCACTAAGCTTTAAGCGCTCGGAACTTCCGGGCGCTTTTTAATATATAATAAAACACACCTACAAGGTTGCAGGTGCGTTTTATGGCGGAGAGAGTGGGATTCGAACCCACGGTCC
>CAYOXN010000016.1:6188-16760 GCA_964407965.1 uncultured Candidatus Saccharibacteria bacterium | reverse complement strand
AAAAATTTTTCCCCGACTAAGTTGCCGTAGTCGCCAAAATCCTGCTGGTATTTTTCAATGCTAAAGTATACGCCATCGTCCGCGCGGTAGGCATACCCTTTCTCCATAAGCCCCACAATGTAAGCCTGGATTTCTGCCATCTTGTCGGTTACGCGGATCATTTCTATTTTGCTTACCTGCACATTCATGGCTGCCAAATCTTCCCGGAAAGCCTGCAAATATTTTTCTGTAAAATTATGTAACTCTTCGGGGCCTGCTTTTAACCCGTATTCCGCGACTGTGCCCTTTATGGTCTTGTCGTCTATGTCGGTAATGTTCATAACCCACTCTACCGGGTAAGCGGTTTTGAGCGTGCGGTAAAGTAAATCGGCAAACACAAAACTGCGTAAATTGCCTATATGCGCAAAATTGTAAACCGTGGGCCCGCAGGTATACATGCGTACGGTTTTACCGTCTATAGGTGCAAATTGTTCGACTTTTCGGGTAAGGGTATTGTAGAGTTTTATCATGCTTATATATTACCAAAGCGCGGGAATTAATACAAAAAAGCTTTTAGGTCTTAGGCTTTAGGTTTTAGTACACTCAAACTTAGATTTTGGCTTTATGCCAAAAGGGAGAATTATCAAAATGTGGGGGATTTGATATAATTCTCCCATGGCCAAGAAAATTTTCTTGTTTATAGTTCTGATTTTAGGAGGATCGATAGGCAACGACCTGGGGGTGAACCTTTGGGTCCTTGCCGATCGCGAATAATTTCGATGTTCATCGATGCTCATCGACCAAAAAACCGGCACCCGTTGCGGCCAGCCGGTCTTTTTATTTCTTGATTCTTAATTCTTGATTCTAGATTCTAATTTATCCATTCATTACCTTCAAATGGTGCGCCCTTAGCTTTTTTAGCGACTTCAAGTTTGTGTCTTCCTCCAAAATTTTAGAAAGGTGCACGCCGCCAATAAAGTGGGGTTGTATGGCGTAGTCTATTTCTTTTTCATACAATCGCTTGGCTTCGGCTTCGTCCTGGGCAAGCAAAATGAGCTTGGGTTTTTTGCGGCTGCCGCTCGTGCGCAGGTTTACCGCGTCTATGAGCGCTATGTTGTCGTGAATGTCCGGTACCGTGGAAATAATTAATTTTGCACCTTCCAAGTTTACCTGGTCTTGGATATAGGTGTCGGTAATGTCACCGCAAATGGCGTTTAAGCCTGCTTTTTCCAAACGCTCGGCGACTTCGGGGTCAAAATCTACTACCACTAACGTGTGGTGGGTCTTGTCCAGCGACTCCAACAAATGCGAACCCAACCGGTTTGCACCAACCAGTATGACATGGTTTTTAAACACTACGTCGCCAAAATCCTTTTCCACGGAATTTTTCTTAAAATCAAACAGCTTTAACATTGGCTCAAACCACTCGTATAGTTTGTTGGTATACAAAATCATATACGAAGAAAGCGCTATGGTCATTAGCCCCACCAGCGTAACCACCGCTACGGCCGACTGGCCCACAATCCCTAGCTTGTAGCCCAAAGCCATAAGGATAAAGCTAAACTCGGAAACCTGGGCAACAGTCACCGAAGCAAAAAACGACGTGCGCGGCTTGTAACCCAGCGCGCCAAGAATGAGAATTAAAATAAGCGGGTTGCCTATAAGGACGAATAGCGAGAGTATAATAGCGGGCAAAAGGGCCGAAGAACCCGTGGAAAAAACCAGGTTGCTGCCAAAAACTATAAAGAACATGACTATAAAAAAGTCGCGGATAGACTTTATTTTGGCGCTAATTTCAAAATGTACCTGGCTGTTGGCCAGCGTAAGACCAGCCAAAAATCCGCCTATTTCCAATGAAAAACCTACCCACGGCAGAGACATAAAAGCTGCCAAACCCAAGGCCCAGGCTATGGAAAAAACCAAAAGCAATTCGTCGGCCTTGCCAAACCGTTTCAACAACCACGGGAATATGCGCTTGCCCAGCCAGACTAACAAAAACCCAAGCAGCAAGGCCTTGGTGAGCGTAAAAATAAATATTTGCCACGAAGGCATGCCGCCAAGCAAACCAGGCGTCCTGCCCCCGCCCATGAACAACAAAATTCCTAACGCAACAAAATCTTGGATAATTAAACAACCCACCACTATACGGGCATACAAACTTTGCAGGTCGCGTTTTTCCGCCAAAAGTTTAACCACTATTATAGTGGAAGAAAACGTCAGGGCCGTGGCAATAAATAACGATTCAACCGTACCAAAACCCAGCAGCCGGATAATGGCATAACCGACAATGACCGTAAAGACTATTTGGCCAAGGCCCGTGAACACCGCAACCTTGCCCATTTTTTTCATTTTTTGGAAGTCCAGTTCCAGTCCCACCATGAAGAGCAGCAGGGTAATGCCAATAGTGCCCAACGTAGTAAGCACGTCGCTTTCGTGCAAACGGACATAACCCAATGGCCCGACTATAAGGCCGGTAAGAATGTAAGCTATTACGCTCGGCTGCTTTAACAAGCTGGTTATCATGGCTATAACGCCAGCCACCAACAGCACCAAGGCTATTTCGTAAAATAAACTAAACTCGTGCATGATTTTGTCTTGGTTTCTTTCGGATTTTGCTAACTTGATTATACCATATTTTTGTGTATACTATGCTTAATCGGGATTGAATGTTTCCGAGCCCTTCGGCATTCAAGGAGTATTGGAGGAAGCATGGCATATCCGCGTACAAAAGGCGCCCTAACTCCCGCCTTATTTTCTGCTATAATAAGCTCAACATGGCTACGGGAAACCGTAGGGAGGAAACAATAACTGGCTGCCTTAATTGGTGGCCTATGTAAGTAGTTTGATGTTTGGAACCGCAGGCGCCTTCTTCCCGCCTGCTTTTTATTTTGCTTAATTACCCTCTTTTGCGCTTAAGCTTATTAACTTATTTACTTATTCGCTTATTATCTTATTAGCTTATTGGCTTATCAGCTTATCCGCTTATTAGCTTATCAGCTCACCTGCTTACCGTTTGCCAAAAAAGCCCAAATTTACTATACTTTCAGTATATTTATGGAGCTCAATACTATTTTCTTCATAGGCCCGCAAGGTTCAGGCAAAGGTACCCAAGCTAAAATGCTCGCCCAGGAGCTAAGCTTTTTTTATTGGGAAATGGGCGGAATTTTACGCGCCTTAAGGACAGAAGAAACCGAGTTGGCCAAAAAAGTTACCAATCTCATAGACCAGGGCGTGTTACTGCCGGACGAAATACTCCTCGAGGTAGTAAAGTCCAAACTCACGGAAATCAAGCCCGAGCAAGGCATTATTTTCGACGGCATCCCGCGCCGCATAGGCCAGGCCGAATTTTTAATGGACTTTTTAAAAAGCCAAGGCCGCCAAAATTTTGTAACGTTGTTTGTAAATTTACCTAAAGAAGAAAGCCTCGCACGGCTTCTCTTGCGCGCCCAAAAAGAAAATCGGGCAGACGACACCCCGGAAAAAATAGAGTTCCGCCTCAAGCAGTACGAACAGGACACCCTTCCGGTAATAGACTACTTAAAATCCCGCACGCATTTTGTGGAAATAGACGGCCGTCCGGAAATTACCCAGGTCACCCAAGCCATTCATGCGGCATTAGAGTTGTAATTTAAAACGCACATGCCTATTAAATCGACTCCCTTAAACATAATTTTACTGGGTGACCCTGCCGCCGGGAAGGCAACACAAGCCCAACGCTTGTTAAAATCTTTCCCGCTTTACGATTTAGACATGGGCAAAGAACTTAGGCTGCTCAAAGCAAAAAATGCCAAGGTCCGGAAACTGTTGGAAGGCACGTACGACAAAGGCAACTTAACCCAAACCGATTTAGTCCGCGGCATCCACAAGCAAAAAGTTTTGGCTACACCCACAAGCAAAGGCATACTTTTTGACGGGACACCTAAAATGGTAGGCGAAGCCAAACTCATACAAAAATGGCTCAAGCAAACCGGCCGAACGCAAGCGGTGCTTGTTTACCTTTCCATTCCCATGTCAGAAACCATTAAGCGTATGACTTCGCGGGTGGAATACTTTAAGGGCAAATTCAGCAAACGTTCGGACGACAATGAAAAAGCGCTCAAGAACCGGGTAAAATATTACCGCAAAAACATTACCGGAGTAGTTGCTTATTTTAAAAAATTATACCCGTATAAAAAAATTTCCGGCCTCGGCAGCATAGAAGAAGTAAACGCCAGGATACTGAGCTTTTTATTGAAAAATAAGGATTAATGATCCCCTTATTTGTAGACATTCGTAGATTTGTTCCATTTGTAGATTTGAATTATCATGAAGCCCAAACTCATTAAAACCCAGGAAGAAATAGAGCTCATTGCCGAAGGCGGCAAGCTTATTCACGACATTCTCCGAAAAACAGCCGGGCTGGTTAAGCCCGGCGTTTCAACATGGGAGCTAAATGAATTTGCCGAACGGGAAATTTATGCGTTGGGCGCGAGGCCTAGTTTTAAAAATTATGGGCCAAAAAAAAATCCGTTTCCGGCTGGCTTATGCACTTCGGTTAACGACGAGGTTGTACATGGCATCCCTTCCAAAAAAACCGTATTGAAGGAAGGGGACATTATAAGCTTGGACATTGGCATGGAATATAAAGGTTTGTATACCGACACCGCCATAACCGTACCCGTGGGCAATGTGCCTGACAAAGTAAAAAAACTACTGGAAATTACCCAAAAATCTTTAAACAAAGGCATAGAAGCCATAAAGCCGGGCGTGAAAATTGGCGCCATTAGCTACGCCATCCAAGAAACAGCCGAAACAGCCGGCTTTTCCGTTGTGCGCGACTTGGTAGGCCATGGGGTAGGACACAGCGTGCATGAAGATCCGCCAGTGCCGTGTTATGGCAAACCCACCCAAGGCATGCAGCTTTTGGAAGGCATGGTTTTGGCCATAGAGCCCATGGTTTGCATGGGTGAATATTTTGTAAATTTCGATCCTGACGGCTGGACAGTGCGCACTACCGACGGCGAACTCTCCGCCCATTTTGAACACACGGTTGCAGTCACCAAAAACGGGGCAAGGATATTAACTTAAAAGTTTTCTACCAAATTTTTTACGTCTTCTATGGTGTGGGCCGGGAAATTACCTATGCGGATTTCCTGGTCTTTTTTATCGCCATAGCCCGCCCCCACCACAAACCCCTTGGTTTGCATGTGACTTAAAAATTCACCCGAACCATTTTTTACCCGGGCGACAATAACCGTGGGGGATTGGAAGTCGGAATTTTGTACAACCAACGAAAGCTGGTCAGATTTTGCTATGGCTGCGTACAACATATGGGCCTTCTGCCTCATTACGCCCTTTAATTCCTCCGCTCCAACGGCTAAATAATCTTTACAGACCTCATTTAACAAATACATATTTACCACATTGGGCGTCTCGGGCGTTTGGTGTTTGGCTTCATATAATTCCAATTCGCGGAACGAGTGGTGGGAGCCCGTATACTGGCCGCTTGCTTCCAAAGCCTTAGCTTTTTCCATGGCCTGGGGACTCACAACCAACAAGCCTAATCCGGCAGGCAAACCCATGCCTTTTTGTACGGAAAGAAAAACCAAATCCATGTTCGGCAAATGTATTTCGGTTGTAGGGGCGGAAGAAACTACGTCTAACGCAAGTAAGCTTGAGGGGTATTTGGCTTTTATGGCTTGTATAAAGTGTTCGGGAAGTACCACACCTGAGCTGGTCTCGTTGTGGGTAAGGCAAACAAGTTCGGGCTTAAAATCCGACGGCAACTGGTCCGGACTAAAAGAATAGTCCGCTTGGACGTCTATTTTATAAGCATCCCTGCCCAGTTGCTTGGCAATACTATAAAACTTATTGGAAAAAGCTCCGCAAACCAAATGCAGGGTAGTTTTCTGGCTGGTGTTTTGGATAATCCGCTCCATCCACTCGGTGGCACAACCATTAAAGAAGAGGTGGTAATTTTCGGGTACGCCCAAGAGCTTTTTTATATTGTGTGACAGCTCGTCATGGAGCTGCATAAATTGGCTGCCGCGGTGGTTTATGGAGCCTATTTCCATTTCCAAAGCCGCTTGCATGTACGCCGGGTAATTTTTATGCAATTGGGACGGCCCTACGGTAAAATATTTCATTGCCTTTCCTAACTATTTAATCTATCAACTACGTTCGCAATTGCAAACGTAGTTGATAGAAATATTTTAGAGCTTGTTTGCTATTTCATTGGTAAGTTTTATCACTAAATCATTTACCCCCATTTGCCCCAAATCTTGCCCATCGCGGCTCCTTACTGCCACCATGTTTGCCTCCGCTTCCTTCTGGCCAATTATTAGCTGGTAGGGGACTTTGCCTTGGGTGGCCTCGCGGATTTTTTTGCCTATGGACTCATTGCGCCCGTCCAATTCCATGCGCAAGTCGGGTAAGGCCTTTTCCAATTGCTCCATGACTTGTTTGGCATAAGCATTTTGGTTTTCCGAAATGGGCAATACTGCCACCTGGACAGGGGAGAGCCACAAGGGGAAGGCTCCTGCGTAATGTTCTATGAGTATGCCTATAAAGCGTTCCAGCGAGCCGTAAATGACGCGGTGTATGGCAATGGGTGTTTTTCGGCTGCCGTCTTCGGCTATATATTCCAGTTCAAAGCGCCTGGGCTGTTGGAAATCGAGCTGTACCGTGCCCATTTGCCAGTCGCGGCCCAGGGCGTCTTTCATTAATATGTCTACCTTGGGGCCGTAAAATGCGCCGTCGCCTTCTTCTATAAAATAGTCCTTGCCGCTTTGCGCCAATATTTTCTTTAAGGTAGCTTCGGCTTTGTTCCAGGTTTCTATGTCGCCCATAAAATCTTGCGGGCGCGTACCCAACCTAAAGCGGTACTGCATGCCAAAAATGGAATAAAATTTTTCCACAATTTGGAACACTTCCATGTACTCGGACTCTATCATGTCTTCGGTTACGTATATGTGCGCGTCGTCTTGCCTAAATTCGCGCACGCGCAAAAGGCCGTTTAAAGTGCCGGCAAGCTCATAGCGGTGCAAATGGTCGGTGTCTCCCAGCCTTAACGGCAATTCCTTGTACGAGCGGAGTTTGCTGCCAAAAACTATGTGCGCGTTAGGACAGTTCATGGCTTTAACGCCGTACTCCTCATGCTCGCCCATATTGGCGACAAACATGTTTTCCCAATAATGTTCGTAGTGGCCGGAAGTAATGTACAGCTCCTTTTTGTTCAACAGGGGAGAGACTATTTCCTGGTAACCGCGCTTCCTGTGTTCTTTGCGCCAAAAATTAACCAATTCGTTATACAGTATTACCCCTTTTGGCAGCCAGTACGGCATGCCCGGGGATGTGGGGTGAAACATAAACAAGTCCAGCTTAGGGCCCAAAACCTTGTGGTCGCGTTTTTCCGCTTCTTCCAAAAGTTTTAAATGCTCTTCCAGTTTTTCTTTGCTTTCAAATGCCAAGCCATACACGCGGGTAAGCATGGCGTTTTTGCTGTCGCCGCGCCAGTACGCGCCCGCTACCTTATGCAATTTAAATGAGCCCGGGTCCACTTCTTTCATGCTCTCCACGTGGCCGCCGCGGCACAAGTCCGTAAATTTGCCGGACTTATAAAACGTTATGGGTTCGCCTTTCTTTACCAATTCTTCTATTATTTCCAGTTTGTACGGGTTGCCTTCCCAGGTCTTCCTGGCTTCTTCGGGGGTGACTTCCTGTTTTTCAAACTTGTCCCAGGTGGGCAAAAGTTTTTTCATGTGCTTTTCCAGCTTGGGCAATTCCGCTTCGGTTATGGGCTCGTCTGTTTGGAAGTCATAATAAAAACCGTCGTCTACCGGCGGACCAATGGTTATTTTTGCCTTTGGATGTATTTCCAAAAGTGCCGCCGCAAACAAATGGGCGAGCGAATGACGGATGGCGTGGAGGTGTGGGTTGTTAGAATCCATAAATTCTTTATTAATTCTACTAAATACTAAAATAAACTAAATTACTAAACCTAATTTTGTACATTTACAATTCTTTTGTATATTACTCCTTTTAAAGTAAAATTTCCCAAAATACCTAGCTTAAAACCTGTATTTTTTAAATAATCATTTACTTGTCGTATATTTTTTTCCCCAAAATTATTTCGTTTTTTAACTTCTAAAATAATTTCTGCAGCATTAATTTTTACTAAAAAATCTGCGTAAAAAGTACAAATATATTTTCCGTTAAAATAAATTTTAATTGGATATTGTTCTACAAAATCTATTCCTGCTTTTTTAAATGCGGCTGCAACAGCTTTCTGATAATGTTTCTCTAGTAAATTTCCACCCAATTCTTTATAAACTTTAAAGAGTATGCCAACTATTAGGTAACACTCGTCTTTAAAAACTAAATCATCCCTATACATTTTAGTAATTTAGTTTATTTTAGTATTTAGTAGAGAAACAGAAAACCCCAGGATAGGACCACCGAATTAAAATTCGATGACCCAATCCTGGGGTCCGTGCCCTTACAGAAGGGTAGGACGTTTCCGTCCCAGTATACCCCCAAAGCATACGACCGACAATGGAGGCCTTTTCATCTAAAACAGTCTCTAGAACCGGTTTTAGATTTATATATTCACTTCATTCAAGCTCCCAAGCTTGGTAGGCAAGGTAATAACGCCTGAAAGAACTAAACTAACTATACCAAAACCTCAAAGCTTAATCAAGCCCACTTTTCCACATAAATATAATGGCTTATATAAGCCTTTTTTAATAACTCTTGGCTTAAAAACTATTGACATTTTAACATTTTTAGAGTATAATATATTTTCATCATCTGGCACAGTATTAATTAAAATATTAGTACTGTAGGCTGAGTGGTGAATGCCAATTATTTTTCCCTAGGTGTTGATGTTCTCACATCCGGGGTATAAGAAATCAGCCGCAGAAACGGTACGCGATGAACCCGTTTCTGCAGAAAGAGGGTACCATGGCCACCATAGGCTGGCCAACCAGAGACCGTGCAGTGGGCCTTTTTGCCCCTCACGACCATCTCAACCAAACCCACCATATTCACGCTTGGGAAACGTGGAGAAGGTGGGTTTTTTAATTTCTAATCTTGTATATCTTTAAATTATAATTTTCCTCATAGCCATTGACATTTTTGGTAAACTCCTGTAAACTATTGCCTATGCGTAAATCGCTGAAAATCCTCTTCCTCCTTTTACTGGTGGCATTCCTGGCTAGTACGCTGAGTGCTAGCAACTATCCGGGATGCTCCTGCGGAGGGGATGACTGGGAGTTTGGAGCCTACATCGGAAATCTCTGGCAAGCAGCCAAGGCTTTCCTAGGCTTCTAAGCCCCGAGCGGAACCCATGGCTGTTAAACCGTGGGCGCATACGGGTCGACCAGCCGGTGACCTACAGCTTAGCTAGCCCTGCTTTCGGCTAGTTAGGTACGGCAGGAGGATTCTGCCAATAAGCAGTACCCCGGACGCAATATGTTCCGGGTTTTTCTTTTGCCTTTTTAAATATGCTATAATACCCGCAAAGGAGGCTCCGTGCCATTGGTGGTTTTTTTGTTTGTTTTGATTGCCGTCATTTTTTACGCCGTGAATGGCAGCTGCCAGAATCGGCGCGGATTAAAATGGAGCGGGCGCTATCGCGCCAGCCTTTTTTGACACTTGTGCGCCTGCACCATCCCACCCCGACTCGTCGGGGCTTTTTTTATGTTTATTTGATTTATATGACAGTTTAGGGGCTGAATAAATTTATAATTTCCCTGATGCATCCTTGTAGTTGCTCGATTTATCGAGCCTCAAAAGGCCTGATAAATCAGGCAACTACATACGAACGGGCAGCTACCAACTTCGCCCCGCCGTCGCTAACCTCCTTCGCGTAAAGCTTTGGACGGTCAAAAAGCTAAGGCGGACAAGCAAGGCTACGTCGGTCAAGAAAGCTAAACCCTACAATAAAAGGAATTGATATTTACTCAATACTATGATTATTTTTGGCTTATACTATTGACTTTATTATAACTTTATGCTTAAATATACAGTTCTGCGGATTTGTCAATTATTCGTAGAAAGACTCCCTTTGAACAAGGGAATCCAACTTTAAGGACGACACAATGCTTAGAATGTTCATGTTGTTTTCGTTGCTGTACACATTCACGTTCGCTCTTAATCCTGCCGCCGCTAAAGAGGGGGTGGTGACCATCGAAATCACCTCCGAAGTCCCTACGGGTTCGGCACAGGTATTCATTTCTGGAAGACAGGGTAACCTGGCCTCTCACACCCTGTCTAAGGGTACGAGACTGGCCTACGAGTTCACGCCTGAACAACTCGGCACGGGAACCGTAGATGTATGGGACTACACAACTCTGGCCGACGGTACCCCCGTTTATATGTCCCTTAGTGCGGTAACGGTAGAAGGCACAGCCGGGCTGACCTACCGGCTGCACGTTACCGAGAAATACGATATCGAGTCGCGCTAGGAGAGAATTATGGAAGGAATAATCACCATCCTCCTCATTCTTTTCCCGTGGTTCGTCTTTGCAGGCGAAACTGTAACTATCACTGTCACGAACCAATCGGCCATTCAGCGCGATGTGAAAATTATCCACGCCTACGGTCCGCTAACGG
>CAYOXN010000016.1:0-6137 GCA_964407965.1 uncultured Candidatus Saccharibacteria bacterium | reverse complement strand
TGAACGCAGGGGGCTCGCAAACCAAGTCGCCTCAGAAGGACCTGGTTAAGGGCGGGGTGGTTCAGTTGCTCGACTCCAGCCTAGAACTTGAGCAGCAATGCTCGCTGCCCAACGATCTCGATTCTATTCAGGTGACAATCACCGCCGCTGGTCATCTGATAGTGGCTACCCAGTGAAAAAATAGGGTAGTCACCGTCCAAAACGGCAAAGCCGCTGCACCTCGCAGCGGCACTTTTTTTACTGCACTACTAATATCTACGAAATAAATCACGAATACGAAGTGCACTACTAATATCTACAAAATAAAGCACGAATTCGGAGTGTACTACAAATACCTACTATAAAGTGACCAATCCTTAATCTCCCGCCTGCCATCGCCTGCAGGCGAAGCCAATGGACTTCGACGGTGAGCTCAGTCGAACCGCGGGCAGGTTAATCCTTCATTTTATACACAAAAAGATACGAAAACAAAGATTATCTATAATAACTGTAACAGATTGCAGTACTTTACGAACTTTACGAACTTGAAACTTGATAACTAAATTGTGTCCACTTTCTTCACGCTCTCTATTTTTCGCAGCGCTACCATAAGCTGGGGGTCGAGCCTTACCTGGGTTTGGGTTTTAATGCGCTTGCTGTTGGCCCCGCCGCCAACCAGCAAATACACCTGGGCATTGCCCGGATATTGTTCCAAAGTGTTTTTTATGGCGTTTAACGCTTCCAGGTTCGCCAAACTGTCCATATACAGCGTAACCGACTTTTCTTTTTCTATTTCCGAGAGCGCCATGGTATACAGTTCGTCGTTGGGCAGTTCTTTTATTTCGTCGGCAATAAGTTTTAAGTCTTCTTCTTTTTCCGAAATCCTCCCCGACACCTGGACTATTTTGTCGTCGTTCATTAAATGCAAAACCCGCTCCATGGTTTTGGGGAACACAAGCACTTCTATGCTGCCGGTTAAGTCCTGCAAGGTAAAAAAGGCCATGGGGTCATTTTTTTTGGTCAGCGTACGCTTTAAGCGGGAAATAATGCCGCCCATGGTGACGTATGTACTTAAGTCATTGGAGTTCAAGTCTTTTACGCACTTAAAGCTTTTAAGCACCTGGCGGTAATGGTCCAGCGGGTGGGCGGTAACGTACATGCCCAAATGTTCTTTTTCCCATGCCAGCATTTCGTCCTGGCTGGCGGGTTGTACCTGGCGCAATTTTAATTTGCCCATTTGCATGGTTTTGCCAAACAGGGAATTCTGCCCGCTGTTTTCGTCCTTAAAGTGCTCGCGCACAAACTCCAACACCTCTTCCGTGTTGGCCAAAAGCTGGCCGCGCTCGCCAAAACGGTCCAGCGCGCCGCCCTTGACCAACGCTTCCCAAGACTTCTTGTTAAAATTGCGGGTATGCACGCGGATTAAAAAGTCAGTCAGGCCTTCAAAACTTTTCATGGGCTCGCCCCGGGCTTCTATAATTTTGGTAATTACGTCCGAACCTAAATTTTTAATGGCGTTAAGCCCAAAGCGGATGGTTGTGTCGTCTACCACCGTAAAGTCGCCAAACGACTCGTTTACGTCCGGCGGCAGCACCTGAATGCCTAAATTTTTGCACTCTTCCACGGCTTGGTAAATTTTGTCTTCATCGCCGGCTTCCGCGGTCATAAGCGCGCACATAAATTCCACCGGGAAATTGGCTTTCATATAGGCTGTCTGGTACGAAACCGTGCTGTAGGAGGCGGCGTGAGCGCGGCCAAAACCATACGCGGCAAAAGGCTCTATTTGCGCAAACAACTCCGCCGCTTTTTCCGGCCGCATCCCGCCTTTCACGCAGCCGTCTATAAACTTCACTTTCTGCTTGGCCATTTCTTCCGGAATTTTTTTGCCCATGGCTTTCCTGAGCTTGTCCGCCTCTTCCCACGTATAACCGGCTATATTGACGGCCGTGAGCAGCACGTCGTCTTGGTACACCAAAAGCCCCAAAGACCTTTCCATGTATTCGGTCATGCGCTGGTCAAAGTATTCCACTTTGGACTTGCCATGCTGCCGCGCTATGTATTCGGGAATAATGCTCATGGGCCCGGGCCGGTACAAGGCTATCATGGCCATAATGTCAAAAATATTTTTCGGTTTTAATTCCTTTAAATACCTGGTCATGCCGCTGGAAGCCAATTGGAAAACGCCAAAGGTAAAACCGTCGGCCAACAGCTTGAACGTCTTGGGGTCGGGATGGGGGAGATTGTAAATGTCTATGGTTATGTTATGGCGTTTTTGCGCGCTGTGCACGGCCGATTCCAAAATAGACAGGTTGCGTATGCCCAGCAAGTCCATTTTAATGACGCCAATGGCTTTGCTCGAAGCCCCTGCGTCTAGCGCGTACATGTCGTACTGGGTTATTAGGCGTTCGCCGTCCGGTTCCTTTTGCAACGGGCAATAGTCCGTAAGGGGAGTGGGCGTAATGGCAATGGCCGCGGCGTGTATGGAAGCATGCCGTGCGCCGCCTTCCAGCTTTTTGGCAATGTCTATTACGCGCTGCGTGTCCGGGTCCTGGTCGTACACTTGCTTGAGTTCCGGGTTCATTTCCAAGGCTTTGTCGAGCGTCATGTGGAAGCCTTGCTTGCCTATGGGGATCATTTTGGCAATTTGGTCGCACTTGGAATAGGGCACGCCTAAAGCCCGGCCCACGTCGCGCACGGCAGCACGGGCCATCATGGTCCCAAAGGTAATTATTTGCGCAACTTTGTCGTGGCCGTACGCACCGGTTATCCACGCAATGGCTTCGTCGCGCCGGTTATCGGAAATATCCAAATCTATATCCGGCGGGGTAGGCCGAAACGGGTTTAAAAACCGCTCGAACGGCAATTGGTAATACAACGGGTCTACATGGCTAATGTTTAAAATGCGCCCCACAATGCTGCCGGCTGCGCTGCCACGGGTATTGGTAATGGCGCCAATGGAATGCGCCCCGCCCACAATGTCCGCCACCATAAGGAAATAGTCGGAAAACCCTTTTTGGGCAATAATGCCCAGCTCATAGTCTATGCGTTTAACTACGGTGTCGGGCAATTGGCCATTTTGCGCATACAGTTCCGGCGCTTTTTCATAAACCACTTTCTTTAAATAGTCGGTGGCATTCGTGCCTTGGGGAATTTTTACTTTGGGGAAATAGCGCTGGTCTATTTTAATGTCAACGTTGCAACGTTCGCTAATAAGCTCCGTGTTAGATACCGCCTCGGGCACGTCGCTAAAAAGTTCCAGCATGCGTTCGGGCGACTTGAGCGACAAGTCATGGCTCCTCATGTCCAAGCGGTCGGGGTCGTTCACGGTACGGGCAGTGCCAATGCACACCAGCACGTCCTGGGCTTCCGCATCTTCGGGATATATATAGTGGCAATCGGCCGTGGCCACCAAAGGCAGATTATTTTTCCTGGCAAGGGCAATTAATTTTTCGTTCAGCTCCTGCTCTTTTGGGTCTTGGCTGCGGCTGTTGCGCTGGATTTCTATAAACAAATTTTTTGGCCCAAAAATGTCCAGGTATTTTTCAAAAACGTTTTGGGCTTCTTTGGGCGTTTTGTTCATGGCCGCGCGTGCTATTTCCCCGCGCATGCAACCCGACAGGCAAATAATGCCTTCGTGGTGTTTTTTCAGCAGCTCCAAGTCAATGCGGGGTTTGTAATAAAACCCTTCCACATGCGCGGCGGTAGTAAGCTGTATTAAATTGTGGTAGCCCACGTTATTTTCGGCTAGCAATGTCAGGTGGAAATAATCGCTGTCTATTTTCCCTTCCTTGTCCAGCCGCGAGCGGGGAGCCACGTACGCTTCCAGGCCCAATATGGGCTTAATGCCGGCGTCTTTGCAGGTAGTATAAAACTCAATGGCCCCATACATCACGCCATGGTCGGTCATAGCCACGCTGGCCATGCCCAATTCCTGGACACGTTCAACCAGCGGCTCTATTTTAGATAAGCCGTCAAGCAGGGACTAGTGGGTATGGCAGTGGAGATGGGTGAAAGGCAAGGGGAATTAAATAAAATTAATTAAAATTGACCATAATTAAATAAAATTTATTTGCCATATTCTTTCTTTTCTTTACCTATTGTACCAAAATACCAGGCCTAATGCTATAATAAAATAAAGGAAATTAACACCAAAATGCATGGCATTCCTAAAAGAAAAATTGGAACTCCAACTCGAGGAGGCGGAGCTGCGGACAGCTTCCGCCCTGTCCCGCTACCCAAAACCTCTCAAAATAGCAGCCTTTCTCTTGCTCATAGGCCTAATCCCTAGTTTTTACGTTGCCAAATTTTTAGGCCGCACATTGGAGTCGCAAAAATTGGAACCTCAGGCGTTGGTTGCAAAACCCAGTTTTAGCTCGTATGAGCCGCTGCAAATTAAACAAGTCCTCCTGGTAAAAAACGAAAATGGGACTTATTCTGCCGCAGCCCAAGTCCTTAACCCAAATTTGGAACTGGCCTTAAACAACGAAACGGCCACATTCACTTTTTTAAACCCACAGCAAGAAGCCGTCCAAACGTCGCCGATTAAATTTTTCATTTTGCCGGGCCAAACCAAATGGCTTGTTGTCCCGAGGGTCAGCAGCACCGAGTCGCTGGTGAGGGCGGAAGTAACATTTAGCGACGCGCTGGCCTGGCAAAAACGCGCAAACATACCCAGCCCCAAGCTTATAGCCAGCCCGCCTGCCATTTCTTCCCAAACCCAGCCGGTAAACCTTGCGGTCAAAGGCTCTATAACCAACACTAGCAATTACCTCATAAAAGAAGTTACGGTATATTTTTTGTTATATGATGCCAATAACACCATAACGTCCATAAGCCTGCGCTCGATCAACGACCTTCGGCCAGCCGAACGCCGCGACTATGTCCAGCTTTGGCCGGGCTTAAGCGGGCAAGGCTTTCGGGTAGAAGTAAGCACCGACACCAACGTGCTCGACCCAAAAAACATCCAAGCGCCCGACACGCTTCCTGGCGGCAGCCTCGACCGATAATACCCACAGAACACCGATTCACACAGATACCCAGATTTATTACCAGAACTTTTTAAATATAATCGTGTATTGAAATTAAGATGCACAATCTGTGTATCAGTGAAATTAGTGATCATAAAAACATTACAGCGCCCGACACAATAGGCAACAGAAGCCTCGACCGATAGTACCCACAGATCACCGATTCACACAGATACCCAGATTTTTTACCAGAACTTATTAAATATAATCGTGTATTGAAATTAAGATGCACAATCTGTGTATCTGTGAAATTAGTGATCTGTGGACCCACGATATGTTTTCTTTTTTTTCCAAACTCAAATACTTCGATACCCAACTTTCCATAGCAACGCTCTTGCTTTCTATTTTAGGTTTGGCAATTTTGTACAGCACCTCGCTTTCTACCGAGTCGACTTCTGTTTTTTGGCGGCAATTGGTTTTTTGGCTCATTGGCTTGGCGGGTTTTTTCTTTTTTTCGTTTTTTGATTACCACCAACTGGCCAAAATTAACCGCGCCGTGTATGTTTTGTTTGTAGTATTGCTGGCGGTCTTGCTCGTCGTAGGTTCGGACATTCGTGGCGGGAGGCGCTGGATAGACGTGGGATTTTTCCGCTTTCAGCCTGCGGAATTCGTAAAAATAGTGGTCATATTGGGTTTGGCGCGCTTGCTGTATTTGCAGCGGGGAGCCATTAACCACTATAAAGGGCTGTTTTTTTCATTTTTATACGCTAGTATCCCAGCTGCTCTTGTCTTGCTTGAACCCGACCTTGGCTCAGCCCTGGTAATACTGGGCATCTGGGCGGGCATGATTTTTATTTCCCGCATAAAAAAGAAGTATGTGGCCATTATTGTCCTTATAAGCGCGCTCATAGCCGGCGTGAGTTGGAAATTTTTCTTAAAGGATTTCCAAAAGTCCCGCATACAAGTATTTTTAAACCCTTCTTTGGATCCGCGCGGCAAAGGGTACAATGTGCGCCAGGCGGCCATAGCGGTAGGCAGCGGGCAATTGTGGGGCAGGGGATTCGGCAAAGGCCTGCAAAGCCAAAACAAATTTTTGCCCGAACGCCAAACAGACTTTATTTTTGCGGCTAGCGCGGAAGAAGTTGGTTTTTTGGGCATAACCGCGTTACTTGCTTTATTTTTCTTCTTATT
>CAYOXN010000015.1:11798-16778 GCA_964407965.1 uncultured Candidatus Saccharibacteria bacterium | reverse complement strand
CCACCTACTATTTAATGCTCGATGGCGGCCGCATAAAAAAATACATTAACGACATATTCCCGCTTTCCGAGGAGCATGAAAACAGGCTCATAGCCAAACTTGAAGCCGCGGTTAACGGCGTGGTCAAAGGCCAGTTTTTAGTCGCCCTCATCCAAGGCGTTGTCGCCACCGTTGGTTTTATAATTTTTGGCGTACCTAACCCTTTCTTGTGGGGCCTGTTAACCGTACTGGCCGCTTTGGTGCCGAACATAGGTACGGCCTTGTCGCTTGTGCCGGCGGTTTTGTATTTGCTTGTTTCCGGCCAAACCGGCCATGCCGTAGGCTTGGCCATTTGGGGCGCCCTGGCCGTGGGGACCATAGACAACATAGTTAGCCCCCGCCTGGTGGGTTCGCGCGTCCAGCTGCATCCTTTGCTGGTGCTGCTTTCGGTAATTGGCGGGCTCCAGTTATTCGGTTTTATAGGTTTTTTGCTCGGGCCCATAATAACAGCCGTGTTCGTAACCATGTTGGATATATATAAAAGCGAGATGAAAGCATAGCATGCGAAAATGGGCATGCGAAACTGCGAAATTATGCATGCTAAAATTTGCATGCGAAATAATAGATTAGAAAGATAAAAATGCAAACCAAAGTTAAACTTTTAAGAAATGATATTCTTTATGCCGAACTCTCCTATAAAATTACGGGGTTGTGTTTACAAATAAAAAAAGAAATAGGGCGTTTTGCAAAAGAAAAACAGTATTGTGATTTACTGGAACAAAAATTGAAAGAAAGCAATGTCAGATATGCTCGGGAATTCACTGTAAAGGGGACAGGGAATCGGGTAGATTTTATAGTCGAAGATGCTATTCTGTTGGAAATAAAAGCACAACCCCATATTTCCAAAGAGGGTTATTTCCAAACACAACGATATTTGAAAATTTTGAGTTTGAAACTTGGGATGATCATTAACTTTCAAGCAATTTACCTGAAACCACATAGGGTTATTAACCATGAAATAAAAATGCGGACCAACGAATAAGTCGGATTTCGTTTATTTTTCGTTGTTTCGTATGCCCATTTTCGCATGCATTGGTACCAATACACAAAAACACAACTTGAAGCTGAATTAAAAACAACAGTTGAGAAGGGGCTTATGAAAGCCGAGGTGAATCGCCGGCTTGTTCAGTATGGGCCTAACATGCTGCCGGAAGCAAAGTCGGAGAGTTGGCTGCATATTTTTGTCCGGCAGTTCCAAAGCCCGCTCATTTATATACTCTTAATTTGCGCAGTTGCGGTGTACATTTTAGGGGACACCAATGACAGCGTAATTATACTGGCCGTACTGCTTTTTAACGCCCTTATTGGGGCCGTTCAGGAAGGCCGGACAAACAGTACGCTTAAGAGCCTAAAAAAACTTTCCGAAGCGGAATGCGTGGTGTTGAGGAATGGGGAAGAGGAAGTAGTGCATGAACACCAAGTTGTGCCCGGCGACATTTTGTTGTTGCAGGAAGGCCAAAAAGTTGTAGCCGATGCGCGGGTAGTTTTAGCCAACAATTTGTCTACCGACGAAGCGGCTCTTACCGGCGAGTCTGGTTCGGTGCATAAAACGGCGGGGAATTTTGAAGAGCAAAATTTACCGGCTTCGGCGCAGCATAATATTGTATTTAAAGGCACGGCCATATTAACCGGAGACGGGCGGGCTGTGGTGGTAGGTACCGGTGAAGCTACGGAAATAGGCAAAATTAGCAAAGCTTTGCAGGGGCCGCAAGAGGAAATACCCCTGCAAAAAAATATCCGTAAGCTTTCGCGCGTAATTATTTACGCCGTACTCGGGTTAAGCGCGGTTTTATATGCGGTAGGAATTTGGTCGGGGCGGGGAGCCGTGGAAATGTTTTCGGTGGTGGTTTCCTTGGCGGTCTCCATGATTCCCGAAGGTTTGCCTTTGGTCTTGACGCTTATTTTAGTAACGGGCGTGTGGCGAATGAGTAAACGCAATGCCTTAATTAAGAAAATGCAGGCCGTAGAAGCGCTGGGACAGGCCAACATTTTGGCCGTAGACAAAACCGGGACGCTGACCAAAAACGAAATGACAGTAAAGAAAATTTTTACCGGTGGGAACATTTACCACGTACAGGGCAGCGGGTATGAACCCAAAGGCCACGTAAAGTTGGGTGATCAAATTGTGCCGGTAATTGGCGATGTGGCCTTGTCGGGCACCATAGCCAGTTTGGCTTCCCGCGGGAGCGCCAGGTTTTCCGAAGAAGACGGGAAATATAAAGTAATTGGCGACCCCACCGAGGCGGCCATGTTTGTCTTGGGGGAAAAGCTAGGCCAAAGCCGTGAGCTGCTTTCGGCAAAATTCCGCGAGGTGGCAGAAATAGCCTTTGACTATAAAAATAAATTCCGTGCGGTTTTCTATGATCACGAAGGTGAAATATTTTGTGCGGTGGCGGGAGCCCCGGAAGTTATTATTGGCGTTTCCCAATATTGCGTAGAGCAAGGCCAAGCCAAAACATGCACCTTGGAAGGGCGGGCGGTTTTGGAAGCGGCGGTGGAAGAGTTTTCCCAAAGCGGTTTGCGCGTAGTGGGTTTTGGCTTTAAGCGCCTGCAAAAAAACGAGCATTTGGATGATATACAAAATTTGGTCTTTGGCGGACTGCTGGGCATAGAGGACTCGGTTAGGCCCGAAGCGGTATCGGCGGTCAAGCGTGCACAAGAGGCCGGCGTAAAGGTAGTCATGATAACCGGTGACCATAAGAATACGGCCAAGGCAATTGCCAAGGAGGCGGGGATTTTTACGGATCATGGTTTGGTGATGACCGGCGCGGAATTGGACGAGCTTAGTAATGAGGATTTGGCCGAAAAACTGCCTCGAGTTTGCGTGTTTGCCCGAGTAACCCCCGAAGACAAAATGAAAATAATTAAGGCCTACAAGCAGGCCGGTCTTGTTGTGGCCATGACAGGCGACGGGGTGAATGACGCGCCTTCCTTGGTGGCTGCAGACTTAGGCGTGGCTATGGGCAAAATTGGCACGGAGGTGGCTAAAGATGCGGCAGACATAGTCCTTTTGGACGACAACCTCTCCAGCATAGTCGCTGCCATAGAAGAAGGCCGGAGCATGTACCGGAATATCCAAAAAGCGCTGCAATTCTTGTTTTCTACCTCGCTCGGCGAGTTGCTGGCTATTTTAGTGGCCCTAATTTTGCATTTTAAATTGCCGGTTTTGGCCGTGCAAATTTTATGGCTCAATTTGGTTACCGATCCGCTCATTGGCACGGCACTGGCCTTGGACAAGAAAGAACCGAATATTTTAAAACAGAAATTTGAAAAATTGCCCGGGTATTTCATAACCCGGACCATGGTGGTGCAAATGGCCATAGTAGCTAGCGTTATGGCGGGCGTGGGGCTGTACCTGTTTTCGTTGTACCAAGAAGTTAACTATGTAAAAGCCACTACGGTTATACTGACAAGTTTGGCCATGCTGCAGTGGTTCCATGCGTTCAATAGCCAGCATTATGCCGAATCGGTTTTCTCGGCTCGGATATTGCGTAACCCGTACCTCTGGTTAGCCATAGCCTTGAACATTGGTTTGCAAATAATTGCAGTGCATGTCGGCTTCTTCCAAAAACTCCTTAAGACAACTTCGCTGGCTTGGCAAGAGTGGGTATTAATTGCAGCTTTTAGTTTTGCCATTATTTTAGCGGAAGAAGTCAGGAAAATATTCTTTAAAGCGCTTAAAATCCAGAAAAGCAGGTAAAAATCTAAAATAGCGTGAGTGCTAAGTTAAAAAGAAGACAGGCATTCCGCCCGTCTTTTTTTAATTCAATACAAAATATTTATGCAGTTTTCTTTGTAGTTAATTCGCCAACTATGGCCGCGAGGCCGAACACGCCGGCAATGAGTAGCATGAACACCCAGGGTTGGTTAGGCCAAGGGATATTATGGGCAATATGCCTATGGACAAAACCAATGAGCAAGGCACCCCACCAACCGGTTTGGGAAATGGCCGTAGAAAGCATAGTGCGGAAGAAAAGGCGGGGCGGCAGGGGGTTGTCTCCAATTTTTTCGGTCCATTTTTTTATGCGGTGCAGGAGTATGCCGTTAAATCCCACTAAGGCCACAAAAAAGAGCTTAATTTGGGTCAGGTTATCCACATAGCCTTTGCTGGTTATAAGGACTATTCCGGAAAGGACCATGCCGCCCCAACCAAGCCAAATGAGGCGCTGGGTAATATCCGCCACGCGCATAACAAAGCTCATTTTAACTTTTTTAAACAGCCAAAGTAAGCCAAAAGTATCTATGACCATAACTGAGCCAAAGGCCAAGATTAAGCTCGACACATGGACAAACAGTGCTACATAAAAAACGGGGGTATTCATAAAAAGCCAGGTTAATGTGGTATTATTATAGCAAGAAAATATAGTTCTTAGACATGGACACATTACAAAAACCTACAACCCAACCTTTGCCGCCCACAGCGCTAACCATATTTGGCGCCACGGGCGATTTAACCGCGGTGTATTTAATGCCCGCTTTGCACCATATGGATATAGAGGGGTTGCTGCCAGAGAATTTTAAATTGATATGCGTGGGCCGGAGGGATTTTACAGCTGAGCAGTATTTGGACTTTATAATTTCCAAGTCGCCGTTTTTAAAAAAGCTTTCCACACCCAAAGCCCGCAAGCATTTTTTGCGTAACCTTACTTACCACCAGGTAAATTTTGATGACCCGGGTTCTTTTGTTTCGTTGGCAGGCGTATTGGCCGAAAAGGACTCAAGCGGCCATGCCTGCTTTAACCGGTTATATTATTTCGCTACCAGTCCGCAATATTTTGGGCCTATTGCCACGACGCTTAAAAAGAGCGGGCTCTTAAACGCTTGCGGGCGGCATAATCGCAGCATCCGCGTGCTCATAGAAAAACCCTTTGGCCAAAATTACCCAAGTGCCAAAGCGCTGAATGCATTTCATGTGGAGGAATGTTTACTTCTTTTAAAATA
>CAYOXN010000015.1:0-11788 GCA_964407965.1 uncultured Candidatus Saccharibacteria bacterium | reverse complement strand
GAATGCATTGCTGTTGAAATATTTTAAAGAGGAGCAGTTATACCGGATAGACCATTATTTGGGCAAGGAAACCGTGCAAAATTTGATAGTCGCGCGGTTTGCCAATGGCTTGTTTGAGCCGTTATGGAACAAAGACCATATTTCCCACATAGAAATATCTGCCTTGGAGTCCGATACGGTTAAGGCGCGCGGTGAGTTTTACGACCAAACCGGGGCCTTGAAAGATTTTGTCCAAAACCATTTACTGCAGCTGCTTGCCTTGGTGACCATGAATGAGCCTAAGGAATTAAGCGCAGGGCATATCCGGAACGAAAAACTGAACATACTTAAAGCCCTTAAGCCTTTTAATGCCCGCATGGCCCAAGAAGACATTTTAATGGGCCAGTATGAAGGCTACCAAAAAGACATTGGCAAAGCCAGTGCCACGGAAACTTTTGTGGCGCTTACAGTACATATAGACTCGCCGCGTTGGCGAGGGGTTCCCATATACTTACGCACCGGCAAGGCGCTAAGCCGGAAGGTAGCGGAAATATCCGTGCATTTTAAGGAACCCGCCCGCTGTTTATTCCAAGGCTGCGCGGCCAATGTGCTTACGTTCCAAATCCAGCCGGAAGAGTCGGTGAAACTTGTGTTAAATAACAAAGTGCCGGGATTTGGCATTCGCTTGCATAATGCCCAATTGGACTTTAGTTATAAAGACCTTAAAACCCATATACCAGCCGCGTATGAACGGCTGCTGCTCGATTTTATGCAAGGCGACCAGCGCTTGTTTATAAGTTCTGCTGAGACAGAGGTGGCCTGGAAGTTTATAGATTCCATAACCCGGCACAAACCGCCTTTGCACATGTACAAACCCGGCGGTACAGGCCCTCCCCAAATACACAATTTCATATCGACAAACACCCAAAAGTGGTGGACTAAATAGTTAAATAATATATGAATTTTTATGTCAAAATTCACCGAATCGGGTATTAACCCGAATGACCAATTATTTGAGTCAACCGAAGCAGACCATGAAAACAGGAAAAAATTTGTTGATGAGTTATTTAAACCATATGAACAAGAACAGGAGGTTATTGAAAGCAAAGTAAAAGGCCTGGTAGGGAAAATGCATAATAGGGCGCTTTTGGCCGAGCAAGCTGCGGTAGATGCCATGTCGTTGGCGGAAACCAGCCAAGTGGATGTGTTAACTTCCCTGCCCGGGCGAAAAAAATTTTTAGATGAAGTAAATGGGTATTTAGCCGGTAACGCCCCTTCTAAAGCAGCTGTCGTATTTTTGGATTTAGATTTTTTTAAACAGCGTAATGACGGTTTTGGCCATGATGTGGGGGACGAAACGTTGAAGGAACTGGCTAAATATTTAAAAAAAGCATTTGGGGAAAAAGCTTTTTATGGCCGTTGGGGTGGGGAAGAATTTGTGGTGGTAATTCCTAATATGGCTGCAGAGGATATACAGGCACGGTTCCCTGAATTTAGTTTTGCCTTCGTAAGCACCATAAAAAAAGGTGAAGAATTCAAAACTACGGCCAGTGTGGGGGTTGCCGAATGGCATTATAAAGATACGCTCGATGTGGTTATAAACCATGCCGACCATGCCATGTATGTAAAAAAGAATAATGGTAAAAATGGAGTTGAAGTATACACTGAAAAAGTAGAGGAGGCTTTCCAAAAACTTATGGCCGAAAAGCAAAATAAAAAAGGATATTAATTAACATAGCAAACTAACTATCATGCAAATAGCTGTTTTTGGGTTAGGGAAAATGGGCATGCAAATTGTCCGCAGGTTGCATAACCACAATGTGACTGTTTTTGCTTGGAACCGGTCTACAGGCCCGGTTGAAGATTTTAACCGGTATGTCATGAATTTGCAGGGCAAGAATGCCGCTTTGTCTTCCACCAGTCGGGCCTATGGGGCGGTAGAAGATGTACTTGCCCATTACCAGGCAGCCCAGCGGGTATTTTGGCTCATGCTGCCTTCGGACGTTATTGGGGACTTTTTAGAGAAGCAGTTGGGCCCCCATTTGCGCGCGGGCGATATAGTCATAGATGGCGGCAATACCTATTATAAGGAAACCGTGAAGAGGGCTGAAACGTTAAAGGCCCGGGGCATAGTGTTTTATGATTGCGGCACAAGCGGGGGCGTATGGGGTGAAGCTAACGGTTTTGCGCTTATGGTGGGCGGGTCTTCGGAACATTGGCAGGTAGTCGAACCGTATTTTAAAATATTATCCGCTGGTACCAATTATGGCCTGGTGGGAAAAAACGGGGCCGGACATTTTGCCAAAATGGTCCACAACGGCATAGAGTATGGCATGATGGAAGCCATAGGCGAGGGGTATGCGGTGCTGAAAGCCTCGCCCTTTGAGTATGACTTTTTAAAGCTGACCGCCATTTACCAACACGGTACCGTAATTCGCAGCTGGCTCATAGATTTGGTTAAGAATATTTTTGAAAAGGAAGACTTGGAAAATACGAAAGGTGAAATAAACATGCTAGGGGAAGGGGAATGGACCGTGGAAGCGGGTAAGGAGCTCGGGGTAGACGTGAGGGTGTTGGAAGACTCCGTTCAGGTAAGGAAAGAGTCTAAAGACCCTAAAAACCAGAATAAATTCTCCAACAAAATTGTGGCGCTGCTCCGCAAACAATTTGGCGGGCACGGGGTAGAAAAATCCCAAGGTTAAGCCTGAATTTTGAAATTCATTTTTTATTTTGTAAAAGCTTGATATACTGATATTAACCAAGGCGTTTATTGTTGAGAAATAAATATATGAACATACGGAATTTGGGAGGATGGATAGGTGCATTTGTGCTTAGCCTTTTTGTTTTTGTCATGTTATTCCCTGGCATAGGCAAGGCCCTTTTATTTTCCGATTTGTTAAAACAAAATCCCGGACAGGTTTTAGGCACAAGTACTTACTCTTCCCAGGCGTTGGTTAACAACCGTTCTTTGGTCATAAATATTTTGCCTCTTGACTACCAGAATGGGCTGTGGAATTACGAAGTGTCGTGGACACGGGCGTTGGACAAGCAAGGTTCGGTATATGTGAATAACTTGGCTATAGCCAACCCGGCTAGCCGCACCGGAACTGCTACCACGGGGTTTACGTTGTCAGCTAAAACCATTTATAAAGTTGAGTTTTACAGCCAACCGGACAAAAAAGGCGTGTTGCTCGCGAGGAAATATTTTACAACGCTCGATGTCCCGGTGGTTACGCCGGTGGTTTCCACCTGTCCGGCTGCCGCGGCTAATGCCTTTACCGCTTGTTATTTTGCCGGCATGAATTTTGAAACTTTAAAAGCCACCAGTACGGTAAATTCCGTAAATTTTGATTGGGGTGGTGGAAGTCCGTCCGCCAGTGTACCCGTTGACCAGTTTTCAGCCACGTATGAAGGCGTATTTGCATTTGAGGCAGCCAGTTATACATTTTCTGCAACCGCTGATGACGGCGTGAGGTTGTATGTAGACGGCCAATTGGTAATAGATAAATGGATTAACCAGTCTGTTACTACCTATACGGCAACATCTACCTTAACAGCCGGGAACCATACCATAAAACTGGCTTACTATGAAAACGGCTATTATGCCGTAGCCAAACTTTCCTGGGCGAAAGTAGGCGGTACCCCCACCCCAACGCCAACTCCGACACCAACCCCTACACCGACTCCCACGCCGACACCAACGCCCTCGAACGGTCCGTGCCCGGCCGCAAAGGTTAATGCTTTTAGTGCCTGCTATTATAACGGGATAGACTTAAGTTCCTTGGTGGCCACGACTACGGTAAATGCCATAAATTTTGAATGGGGTAGTGGTAGCCCTGCCGCAGGCGTAAATGTAGACAATTTTTCGGCAAGCTTTGAAGGTGATTTTACTTTTGAAGGTTCGGACTATACTTTTTCTGCTACCGGGGATGACGGGGTTAGGGTATTTTTAGATGGCCAGAGTTTAATTAACGGATGGAAAAACCAATCACCAACTACGTATACCGCAACCAAATCCCTCGCCGCCGGAACGCACAGGCTTAAAGTGGAATATTATGAAAGTGCCGGTGGCGCGACATTAAAATTTTCATGGTTAAAGACGGCGGACGTGCCGCCTTCTCCGGGTAATGCTTTTAAAACCAATGCCACATATTCATATCCGGCACCGCTTCGGGTTTTTGAGGTTGGTCCTGGCAAACAGTATGAATCTTTTGCGCAAGTGCCCATGGCAACTATCCAGGCGGGGGATATGATCCGCGTATACTGGAGACCTGAGCCGTACCGAGAAAAGTTTGATATTGGCAATACCGGTACGCAAACCGCACCTATAGTCATTACCGGTGTATATGGCCCTAAAGGCGAGAGGCCAATAATAGATGGGGAAAATGCCAAAGAGCATCCTGACTTGGACTATTGGAACATGGAACGCGGTATTATAAAATTGTCCGGTTCCAGCATACCAACCAATAAAATGGTGAGGTATGTGGTTATTGAAAATTTGGAAATCCGCAATGCCCGATTGGGGAAATCTTTCATTGGTAAAACTGGAGGGAGTGGGCTTTACGAGTCAAACGCCGCTGCCATTTACGTTGAACAAGCTGAAAATTTGGTTATCCGGAACTGTGACATCCACGACAATGGTAATGGCATTTTTATAGGTTCCAACATGACTAACCCAACTAAGAACATTTTAATTCAAGGAAATTATATCCACGACAACTCTTACTTTGCCGATGGCCAACACCACAATGTGTATGTGCAAGGCATAAACATGGTCTTCGAGTATAATTACATGAAATTGGACCGTGACTATGGCAATAACATTAAGGACCGATCTGCAAATTTGACCGTACGGTATAACTGGATAGAAGGCGGTAATAGGGTTATAGATGCCGTAAACTCGGGGCTTATGGATATTGTCACCCAGCAAACCGGGAGTTACCCGGTAGACAATGTGTACGGGAACGTGTTTATTAAGCTGAATGGGTATGACAACGACCAAATTATCCACTGGGGCGGTGACACGGAATATGACAAGCCGCAAAATTGGCGCAAGCGCGTGAATATATTTAACAATACGTTTATAGTTAAACGCACGGCGCAGGCTTTGGGTTTTTGGTTCGACAGGGCGGAACTTCAGGCAAAAATTTATAACAATGTCATATATTTCCCCACGCTTGCGTATTATGGGTTTGATATTCTTGGCGGGACAACAGGGGCGCAGGCTGAGTTGAAAAATAATTGGATTAGTAAAGGCGACTGCAGTAACCCGAATGGGCCGGGCTTGTTGTATTGTACCCGCAAGGTTATAACCGGCTCTAATACCCAGTATATTGACGCTGGAGGAAACGTGTTGGGCGATAATCCTATGTTTGCAGACGTTGCTAATGGCAATTTTAAGCCTTTGGCAGGTTCGCCGCTGCTGGACAAGAGCACGGACACTTTGGGCGTTAGTTTAGACAGGCAATATTTGCAGCACTTAATTTTCGAAAGTCGCACAAACTCGGGTTTGCCCGACTTAGGCGCCTATGAGAAATAAAAACCTTGGCTCGAGGGGCTGGTCCAGTACGGAGGAAAGGGTGTTTAAAAAGCTCTCCACCCCTGCAAAAATCCAAGATTATATAAATGCCATTCCTATCAATTACGAAAAAAGTGGGGAGACATGCATGTCTCCCCGTTTGGTTTTGGAAAAGCGACTTGCCCATTGTATGGAAGGGGCAATGCTGGCCGCGGCTATTTTGGAATACCATGGACATAAACCGCTGGTGATGGATTTGCGGACCATAAAGCCGCACGACAATGACCACGTGGTGGCGTTGTTTAAGGAGCGGGGGAAATGGGGCGCTATTTCCAAAACCAACCATGCGGTTTTGCGTTACCGCGAGTCGGTATATTTAACGGTGCGCGAATTGGCCATGTCGTACTTCCATGAGTATTTTTTAGACAACGGCTTAAAAACCCTGCGCGAGTATTCGGTGCCCATACATTTAAACCGTTTTAATAAATTGGAATGGCGTACGAGCCCAAAAGACTTGTTTGCCATACCCCGCGCCATAGACCGTGCCAAACATTACGACATTTTATTGCCAGGCCAGGCAAAACATTTGCGTAAGGCAGATAGGGTGGAAATAGCCGCCGGGAAACTGGTTGAATGGAACTAATAACTTTCTGACATTATGCAGAATGTCAGAAAGTCTGGAATATGGACGCTGTAAGCTTGCACGTAATCGCAAATATTTTTATACGTCTACTACAACATCCCGAAAGGGTAAAAATATGATATAGTGAAAAAAAGGAGGTGGGCCATGAATAGTCCATCTTTTGTAATTTATGATGTTACCAAGCAAACCGTTGTAGTAAGCTCAAATAAACCATCTGTGGCTATTCAATTTTTCCAGCGACCTACAGGCAGGGTGTGGCAGCTGGGTGATCATTTTGGGATCGTAGATGGGGATTTTTCGGGGATTGTGGAGTTGCCCTTGGGTAATATTCTGCTTGGTGTGGTTAGTAATCCCGAAAGTGATCGGGTAAGGTCGCTTGCGCAATCATTTTTGGAATCCTATCTGCACTAAGCAAAAAAGCCGGGTCAATGTGAAGGCCCGGTTTTAATTATCTCAGTTATTTCCACAGCACAGCGCGGGCCGGGGCACCGTCGCCGCCTTCTATTTTTAAGGGGAGTATAGCGCCATTATAGTCCCCGGGTTTTATGTTTTGCAAGTTTACCCCCTCTACAATTACTATATTATTTTTTAAGAGGGTTTTGTGGACCAAGTGACCGGGACTGCCTTTGGCTTCAATGCCAAAGTAATCTATACCCACTAAAGCCGCTTTTTTCTTAGCCAAATGCTCCGCGGCTGCCAAAGACAAACTTACGTAATTTGGTTCAAACTTGGAGCCGGTTATAATGTTGGAGTTTATAGTTTTAAATAAAATGCGGTCGCCTTTTTTTATAGGAAATTTCTTAATGTCCTCCGGCATTATTTGTACGCGTGATTTTACTTCAAGTACTTTAAACTTTCCAATTAAAGTTTGCAGGGCTAGTTTGTCTACCGTTTGGTCGTTGAACAAAAAGTGTCTCGGCGCGTCCACGTGCGTGCCGTAATGGCTGCGTATGGTTAGAGTAGAAACAATAGCCGAAGTATGTATTTCCTCGCGCTTATATTCCACCCCGCCTGGCCAGTTGGGGGTACGGGGAGAAAGGGGAACGGTTATGTCAAAAAATTTCATAATTTGTTATTAAAGAATATATTATAATTATACACCAGCCAAAAGAAAAATACCCCCGCACATGCGGGGGTATTTTTCCTGGGGCGACTAACGGGAATTGAACCCGTATTTCCGCTTCCACAGAGCAGCGTAATAACCATTATACCATAGTCGCCATATGTTTAGTTGAAAGTTATAAAGTTCCAAGTTATCAAGCTTTGAAAAAATAAAACTCTTACACAGATTTGTAAGAGCTTGTAAAATGCATGCTGTGTCATGCATATATCATAGGAATTATATAGATAATTTGCGCGGTAGTCAATATTAACACAAATGCATTTATTTCCATCCCTTAGTATATTTTGGCCATCGGGATAGGAAGAGTTTCCAGTTTTTACTCCAATATTTGTTCCTGTCCTTTTTTGAAATAATGTCAGGAGTTTGGGAACGGCTGCCTTCGTGGTAAACGAATACCCTTGGGTCTGCGTAGACATTAAACCCTTTATCGTAAAGCTGGAAAAGTATTTCTAAATCTTCGCTACCTGCCCGTTCGTAAATAGTGTTAAACCCGCCTACGGCATTTAGCGCTCTTCGGGTAAAAAGCATAAACTCTCCCCACACTACGTCTTTAAACTTTTGCAATTTATAAGGCTTGTTAAAACTTTGATCCATCTTTTTGGTAAGTTTATTGCCATACAATCCAACCAGCAACCACAAAGTAATGGGCGAAACCATCCCAGCCTTTTTATCTTTATCCAATGTCTGTTTAAGGGGAGCGAACCAGTCTGGTGGTACAACCACATCGTTATTCACTACTGCAACATATTTTCCTGTTGAAAGTTCTATACCCTTATTCCAAGCCGTGGACAGAGTAACTATTTCATTAAACCTGAAATATTTATCTGCATTCTGTTTGAAAAAGCTGATAGACTTTTTGTCGGTAGACCCATTATCTATGAGTATTAATTCATAATCGCCTTTAGTATATTGCCGCACACTCGAAACAAACCTCTTGTTTACTTCGAGGTTGTTAATCACCACGGCTACAATTGAAAGCGTTTTCTTTTTCATTTCCTAGTCACTAATTAATGCATTTTTAAGAACAGCGTCTAGTAATTTTTTGTGGCCATAAAATATTGGTTCTGGAAGGTCACTTATGCTAAACCATTCCCAGCCCCCACACTTGTTTGGTTCTAGATTTTCTGGACTTCCTTGAATGCCTTTCGCCAAAAAAACCAGGTGAATCCAGTGGTTGTTATCTAACTCTCGTGGGTCGTTGGTAATGTTAATAAATTCTAGGCTATTTACCGTAAGGCCCGTTTCTTCTTTTAGCTCACGTTTAGCCCCTGCTACTAATGATTCTCCAAATTCCAAATGCCCGCCAGGTAAGCCCCACTGGCCGTTTCCTACTTTAACCAACCGTTTTCCTAATAGTATCTTCTCATCGTTTTTCACGACTATTGCTACACCAATGCCAATATTTTTTTCCATAAAGTTTTTATCTGAGTATTTTTATAATGCCCAATAATGCCTCGGGTTTATTTTTCGGGTCTTTGAAGCGAAATAGATACGGCTCCAGCCGGGGGTGAACACTTGGCTGGCTTTCATCTAGCTTGTTGGCTTGTACCAGCTGGTGCAAATCGTAGTTTACCAACAAATCAATCCGTAATCGGTAGCCCCTATCCAGCAGGACATTCTCGTAAAATTTTTTAATAAAGTCCGCCCCCTCGCCGTAATGATTCTTTCCGACAGTGCAAAAGCCTGCCTGGAAATCCGGGCGGTAAGGCTCGAATTTTTCGTGGTCAACCCCTTTGCGGTTTGGGTCGTACTTATCAGTGCCGGTCTTAACAATAATATCTGTGAACTTATCCAAAGTAAGCTGGGGATGGTCAGTTAAGCTCAGTGCCCGTAGGGCTACATCTTTACCCTGGAAACTTTCTTCTAAAGCTTTATCTATCTTGGCTCCTAAAGCCTGATAGTCAGGTTGACTATCTATGGTGTATTCGGGGAGCGGTAAAGAGATAATTACAGGCTTCAAATTCATACCGTTTCCCTTCTATTGAAGCTTTATTTGCCTACGCCTAATAATTAGAAGTAAACAGAAAATTATATTTGCCAACGTCCACGCTACTGGGTAGAGGAGCGTTAAAAGATTGAATTTTTCCAATGCGATAATTCCCAGGGTATGCCGGAACGCTGCAACCCACCACGTGAACAGTGTCTCGGAATGCGGTTTATTCCACGATTTTCTCAGTGTTGGTCCAAAACCTAATATATCGGTAAGCACTACGAGAATTACGGACAATACCGGCTGCTTAACGACCAGCCAAAGGAAGAGTGATAATAAGGCCAGAATTAAAAATACGACATCAGTCAATGTAATTGTTTTTTCCCCGTATTTTAGACATAGGAAGAAGATGAAAATACATATGGCAGAAACAGCAAAAGTTATCCAAGCACCAACTCCTGCCCCTCCGTGCACCTGTAACGCCCAGGTAATGGAACTTGCAATTCCCCAAACCAAGAAAGTAAAGGTGTGTGGAGTGGTCTTCCTTTTCAAGATGTCCCGAATATAAGGAACGTATCCAACAAATACAAGGATGACGGAGATTATGCTAATAATTATTTTGTAATCCATATATACATTTTATTCCACATATATGCTAATTATATCAAAAAATCGCCATAGCGGCGATTATTTAAGCTTATTTAAGTATCTTTCACAGCCGAAAAGTTTTATCTTTTTTCCTTCGACTCCACTCAGAACCTTTGGCCAGAGTGTCCACTTAAGAAAATCGTCTCTCAAGAGGAATTGAGCTCATATTTTTATCGGTTTACTTTTCACAGTTGGCGTATATAGCCGTCATACAAGGGCAGGCAAAGGTCGCAGGATTAATAAGGAGATACTTTTTATGAAACGATTAAACGGGCTGGATGGCTTAGCCCTGATATTGGTTATAATTGGCGCTATAAATTGGGGATTGGTGGGGGCGACACATTTTAACGTTGTAGATACCCTTTTTGGCGCCAGCTCGGCTTTAAGCAGAATTGTATACGTACTCGTGGGATTGTCCGGGGTGTATGTTGCATTGGCTTCGCCTTGGTTTGCTCGGACCACCCATAGGGAAGAAGTCCGTACCGGGGGAATGGACCCTGGCCGCCATTCGGTATAACACAATTTCTCTCCCGCCTTTGGCGGGAGATTTTTGTTTATATATACTTAAGACCCTGGCTCGGGCATGGGTGTAAATGGTATACTGTAAACGGTAAGAAGTAATCAGCCTTATATGAAAACAATATTTCGATTGCTCATAACCGCCTTCGGGGTTATGGTCGCGGCAGAGTTAGTGCCGGGTATAACTGTAGCCAGTTTTTGGACAGCCTTGTTGGTGGCTCTCGTGTTAGCGGTACTAAACGTATTAATTGGCATACCGCTTAAAGTTGTAACCGCACTCATAAGTTTGGTCACGTTGGGTTTTTTCCTGTTAGTGATTAATGCTTTTGTATTTTGGCTGGCAAATTTTGTAAAAGGCTTTTCGGTAGAAGGCTTTTGGCCGGCGTTTTTTGGCGCGCTTATAGTTACTGTTTTTTCCATGGTTGGCAAAGCTTTGGTAAAGAAGAAGGATTAAGTTAGTCAAAATTGACCTAAACGACTGGAACTTGATGGTCGTCTTTATGGATACGTCATCTAAAATAGTCAACCTTGATTCCATCTGGACGCTCATTATAAGCATTAGTCCCTGAAGACGGCCATTAAAACAATTGCCCAACTTTAGCCTTGCGTGCTACAATACGAACGTAAGCCATTAACCGCAATATGGGTTCATATGTTTAAGCATCAGTGATGCTTTCGTATATGAGAGTGTATTGCTTTTTCTTTTTTATGAATGCACCCCGCTTCAACTTTAAGCATATCCGCAACATTCCTTATAAGGCTATAGACTGGATAGGCTCTTCGTCTTCGCTGGTTGTCCACACAATTTTATTTGCAGTCAGTTTTGCGTTAGGTTTGTTCGGTGTGAGTTGGGATAGGATACTCCTTGTAGTAACAACCATAGTTTCCCTGGAAGCCATATACCTCGCCATATTTATTCAAATGTCGGTTAACCGCACAACCCAGAGCTTGCAGGAAGTGGAAGAAAATATAGACGAAATACAGGAAGATGTTAAGGACTTAGGGGAAGATGTAGATGAAATACAAGAAGACGTTATTGAAATAGCCGAAGACGTCCAAGAAATGCAGGAAGATGTCCAGGAAATCCAGGCAGATGAGGCGGGAGAAGAAACCGAAGAAGCCAAAACCCAAGCCGCACTGGAAAAAATAGAATCCCAATTGCAGAATTTAATAAAAGAAATAGAGCAGCTGAAGAAGCACTAATTAGTTGGTAGCGGTTAGTGGGTAGTAAGTAGGAAACTATCCTTTATCTTTTATCCTTGATCCTTTACCTATAAAGAATCATGAATTAGTAGGTAGCGGTTAGTGAGTAGTCGGGTAGGACTGCAGTTCCTAATCGCTACTTACTAAAAGCTATTAGCTTCCCCTAAAACCTAGGTTATGTCCACTTTATTTAAGTATTTAAAAAAATATTGGAAAATTATTGCG
>CAYOXN010000014.1:9740-16990 GCA_964407965.1 uncultured Candidatus Saccharibacteria bacterium | reverse complement strand
AACCTTGTCCGGCTGACACGAGTTATGAATGTGAACGCACAGTTGCTACCGGCATAGACGGCAATTCAAAAAAAGTTACCACTGTGGTTTCGTGGCTCACCGACCAGCGGAGCCAAAATGTTTCACTGACTAATTTGGCGGTAAATACACAAGAAATAGAAGCGGTAGGCGGTCCTAACGGTGGCGGAAACAGGTTGCCGGCAAATACGCTCAATAACCCGCCAGACACCAGCACTCCCGGCAGTGGCATTTGGAACAACGGCACAACCCCGTGTCCGGTTGTTGAGTCTATAAATTCCTTAGACACAGCAGTGAGTATAGGCCTTGGCAGCAAGGCCAGCGGTCTCGATGTGGTAAATGGCTATGCGTATGTAACTGCCATACCGGGAGCAAACCAACCGGATTTTATTGTTATAAACATAAGCAATGTAACTTCTCCGGCAATTACCAAAAGCATAAAAACCGGTAGCGGTGGGTTAAATGCGGTAGACGTAGTGGGTAATTATGCGTATGCCGCATCGGTAAATGGGAATGGGCAGTTGCAAATTATAAATATAGTAAGCAATGCAGTAACCAGCTTTAACTTGCCAAGCAACTCCATGCCTGCCTTGGATATTTTTTACCATGACCACAAGGTTTATGTAGGTACGGACGAAAACAGCAGCGGGCCTGAACTATACGAAATAGACGTCACAAACCCCACGTCGCCAAGCATATTAAATTCGTACGAAATAGGCGCGGGTGTGAAAAAAATATTTGTTCGGGGCAGTATTGCTTATTTGGCTACAGATGGAGTAAACAAGGATATGGTGAGTGTAAATTTAGACACTCATACAATCGCTTCTTTGGATTTGCCAGGCAGTAATGGTGCTCAGAGTTTGTATTATTCCAATTCGAATGTGTTTATGGGCGCTGCACCTAACTTTTCTGTTGTAGATGTTTCCGGATCTCCCACTTTAACTTCCAACACCGCGTTTACGGGAACTATAAACGATATTGCCGTGCTAGCAACTACCGCATTTTTAGGTACTTCCAATTCTTCTAGGTATTTTCAAATGTGGGATGTTTCGGATTTGCGTAATCCTAAAATGTGTTCCAGTTCTTCGGGGGTCTATAGCCTTACTGCCCCAGTCGTGGGTGTTATAGTCCAGGGGAATTATGCGTATATTGCGCTTAAAGACGAATACGGCCCTTTAAGGATAATTAAGTTTAAGTAATATTTATCACTAGTTGTCATTCGGGACTAGAACCGGAATCCATTTTATATAAATGAAATTTCAGCTCAATACAAAACTTAATTCTAAAAACGGTTTTACGCTGGTTGAAACACTTATTTATGTTGCGTTTTTTGCCATGTTGGTTGGGACTTTGCTTTCCATAACCTACCAAACCATTTCAAGCACCGACCAAATAAACAAAAAAATTGCCATTCAGCAGGAAGGTAATTTTTTACTCAAAAAAATAGACTGGTCTTTAACGGGTGTGGACTTGGCGGCCAACGCCGGTAATCCGGTAGCCATTCCCTCGAGTGGTACTGCAAACCAACTCCAAGTGTACAAGTATGCGAGTGGGTTAAATCCCATAGCTTTTGCATTAAATGGCAGCAACATGGAAATGACTGCCGGGGGAGTTACCACCCAGCTTAACAGTTCAAATGTGACCATAAATAATTTTTTGGTTAACCACTATACTACGGGTGGCAAAGAGTTTGTGGAAGTTAGTTTTAACGTAAATGGGGAAGCGTTTAGTTTAAAGAAATATATACGCAAATAGCTATGGCCAAAACCTATACCAACCAAAAAGGCTATGTGGCGCTAACCTCGGTTATTTTTATGTCGCTTTTGCTCGTAACTATAACCGTGGTTTTGAGTATTATAAATTATTATAGCCGGTACAACATACTGGAGAGCGAATTTAAGGAGCGGAGCGTGGCCCAGGCGGAAAGCTGTATAGATAAAGCGGTGTACAACGTGTTAACAGGTGTGGTAGTTACGTACCCTAAAACCTATAGCGACTTGGGTTGTACCGTGGAAAGTGCGGTTTCTGCCGGGAGTAATTTTAACGTGCTGGTAACGGGCGACTACCAAAATAGTAAAACCAAATTGCAAGTGCAATTAAATTCCGCAAATAGCTACAAAGTAGTTACCTGGCAGGAACTGGCAAACTGAGTAAGCGAGTAAGCTAATAAGCAGATAAGCTTATAAGCAGTGTGCCGGAAGTGTTATTGCGAGCTTGTTAAGCTAAGCAATCTCATAATTTTGATTCTTGATTCATAATTCTGGTCAGTTCACTCGCTTGCTTAATTCCCCCATTTTTGCTAGAATTTACTCACTTTAAGCCTACTATTAAGAAATAACTATGAAAAAATTTAAGTCTCAAAAAGGGTTTACCCTTATTGAAATATTGGTGGTTATTGGCATTATTGCGGTTTTGGCCGTAATAGTCTTAATTGCCATTAACCCCGGCCGCCAATTCGCCCAGTCCCGTGACACCCAACGTGTTAGTAACGTGAATGCTATTTTGAATGCTATAGGGCAACGAATGGCTGATAACAAAGGTACATTTGCTGGTAGTGTGGGTTCAGCGACCTGTCCGAGTATTCCTGCTGATACTGATTTAAACATTACTAGTAGCGGCGGTACAAGTGGTACAAACTTAGATTTATCATGTTTAGTCCCTACTTATATAAGCGCATTACCGACTGACCCAACTAGTTCGTCGGGTGCTGATACTGGTTATAATTTACGTCTCGATAATACGAGTAAGAGGATAACAATATCAGCCACGGGCGAAGTCACTACTAGCATTTCCGTCACTCGTTAAATCACCAAATCATAAAATCAGCAAATCTATAAATTAAAAAACTCTCTCTTACCAGAGAGTTTTTTATATTTTACACCCTTGCTTTAAACCTTTTTTTACGGTATACTTGTTGCACTTCACATTTCCTTCGAAGGAGGAGTAAATGAGAGCATGTTTCGGGAGGGTTGCGGGCGTCGCAATCCTTTTTTTGGTGACTTTGGCAGCAGTACCCGCCAATACCACCACAATAAATAACCTTTTCCCTAGTTGGAATGGGACGGCGGAAGTTCACAGCTTTGGCCGACCCAACACGGCTACGTACGGGCAAACCCTTAAGGTGCCTGTCGTGGATACTCAACTGAACCTTTTTGAGTTCGCGGCAGATCTACCTGAAGAGGTTCCGTTTCGCGCATTTGTGTCTTTGTGGAGCGGGACGAAGGCAACGGGCGCGGCCCTCTGGCAAAGTGTTGTACAAACGCCTGATACCTTACCGGGTTTCCAGACGTTCAGCTTTTCTCCGAACCTTAACTTGACTGCCGGCGATACGATTGTATTTTTTATCAGTACATCGGATGTGCCGGGTCAATTGGGCTTTTCGGGTAAGGTTGGGCAGCCTCAAAACCAGGACCTGTACGCTGACGGTGGGTTTGTTTTCTTGAATAATGCCGCCAGCACCGCGGCATGGACTACCGATCCTTGGACGACAGATTTCCTGGGTATTGGCGCAGACCTAACGTTCAAGGCTGTGTGGGAAGCTCCCGGGAGTGGCCCGAACGACCCCGTGCCGGAACCGGCAACTTATGCCCTCGTGGGTACCGTCCTTGCCGGCGGGTTTATATATCGCCGGCGACGAGGATAAATCCGAAACTCGCGTCCAACGTCTCGCTGCAGGCTAACCAGGCTTGCAGTGGGGCGTTTTTTTAATACTTAAAGCCCTATTGTTTAAGCAGTTTTTTTATGGTATGATATTGGAACTAAAAAGTCAGCTTTTATGAACCTTGCTCCCAAAGTGCGGGTACGTATTATCCGCCCCCAGAAACCAAAAAATAAAAAAGCCATAGCTTGGTTTTTAATTACTTTTTTAAGTATTTTTTTGCCGTTATCGGCATTGGCGGAAATACAATTGCCGCCTTTGCCGCCCCCAAATCCGTATCCTTCAGGTACCCTACTGGTTAAGAAAATAGTGGAAAATAAAAACGGGGGCACAAAAGAGTCTTCTGACTTTACCATGAAAGTTATTGCTCATGCCGGCATTATTTCCGGCGGATCGGGGCCTGATACTTTTTCCGTTACGTTTCCGGGAAGCGTTGAAGGCGAGCCTATAGTTATGGGGGTAGGCAAGTATGAGGTAAGCGAAACTGAACTTCCGGGATACAAGGCTACATATACGGATGAATGTTTTAGCGACCTTACCGGTATTTTTTATGATGGTGAATCAAGAACCTGCATAGTTACCAATTCCGACATTGCGCCCAAGCTTACGGTTGTGGTACAGGTAACCAATGACAACAGCGGCACTAAATTACCGCAAGACTTTACTGCTACTGTCACTTCGTCTACAACCCCGACTACTAGTTTTCCCGGCTCGTCTACCGGAACTGAAATAAGTTTGATCTCGGGTTCGTATGCCGTAAATATTCCCGGCGAGTCCGGTTATGACATTGCCTATTCTCCGGCGTGCGTTGGCAGTTTGGACATAGGGCAAACCGCTACGTGTACCATAACCTTAAACGACATCTCTACCGGCGGAAGCAGCGGGGGAGGAGGCTCGCCAACACCGACGGGTGCAGACTTGGGTATAAACAAAATTGCTTCTGTAACTTCGGCCAATGTTAATGATGCCATTATTTACACCCTAACCGTAACCAATAACGGCCCGGAAACCGCCAGTAGCGTGGTAGTGAGTGATATTTTGGATTCCCAACTAACTTTTGTTTCCGCCAGTTCGAGTGTTGGCACTTACGCGAGCAGTACCGGCCAATGGCTTATAGGGGACTTGGCAAACGGGCAAAATGCGGTATTGGAAATAACTGCAACCATAAATGCCAAAACCGAAGGGAATAAAATTCCCAATGTGGCCACGGTCAGCTCCGACACGGCCGACCCAGGTTCCGGTAACAATTCCGGTTCGGCTGACGTAACGGTAAATTCCGGCGGGGGAGGGAGTTTTGGGCCTAGGTTTTTTAGCCCGTCCTCGGGAGGTTCGGGAGTACCGGAAGTTCCGAATGACACTAAAAATAATGATACGAATGGAGAAGTAAATGGGACTTCAACAGTGGCATCGAATCTTGAATTTAAAGGTTTGGAAATGCCGACAACCACTCCTGAAATTTTGGGGGCTTTTACTACTAACCAGTTGCCTCGTACGGGGGCTGGTTGGCTTATTACCCTCTTGTCTGCGGTAGTTGCGGGTATTGTGGCATTTGGAGTTTCGGGCTATAGGCTTAAATTTTAAACCCCATATAAAACCTCCCGCTGTTGGCGGGAGGTTTTTTGTGCTTGGACAAGCGTAAAAGTCCGAGTATAATTTGGATATGAAATTAAAATTTCCAGTACGGCTTTTTTTGGCCGTACTTACGGGCTGCCTCATAGTGGTAATTTTAAACGCAAATTATTTTTATGCGCGTCTTCGCTATGCCTTGTTTACCCCTACAACCCAACCAAGCGAAAATAGCTTGCAAATTAAAAACTCCCCAACTTGGCAACCTAACCGGCTTATGGTCCCCAGTTTGGGTTTGGACTTGCCAGTAGTGTATGCCCAGGCCGAAAATGAGGCTTCTTTCCAAAAAGCGCTGCAATACGGCGTGGTGCACTACCCGGGCACAGCGCAAGCGGGGGAACCGGGCAATGTGTATATATTTGGCCATTCGTCGGACAATATATGGTCAGATGGAAATTTTAAGTCTGCCTTCGCACTTTTGCCCCAATTGGAAATAGGCCAAGACATAGTGTTAACCAACAGCCAAGGCCGGGCATTTACCTACAGGGTTGTAGAAAAGTTTGTTACTTCCCCAAACAATACCAGCGTCTTAGGCCAAGACCCTGCCAAGCGCCAGCTTACCCTACAAACCTCGTACCCCCTAGGTACAGCCCTTAAGCGCTACATAGTCCGTGCCGAGCTTTTAGAAACCAAGTAATTTACCATGAGAATGGTTTGACTTGAGAAATAAAAAAACACCGTAACAAAAAAATCCAAAATTTTTAATTGGGGATTAATATACAAATGTATATCAATCCCCACTAGAAAATAAAAATAATATGGGAAAAGGGGATTTTAAGAATAATTATGGCTCGCTTACGGTTGAGGTGGTGGTGTGTTTGGGCTTGTTGGGGGTTTTTGCGTGCGGAATTTTTATGGTGTTGTGGGGTAACCAAACCGTTCTCATAGCCACGCAATTGCACGCCAAACATTTGTGGTTGGCCACAGCCAGTATGGAAGCTGCGCAAGCCCAAGCTGACTGGGATTTTAACAGTTTGGACAATAGCAATAACAGTACGTCCGACTCTGTGGATATAACCACGGTAAAATTATTAACCGATTATGCGAAAAAAATAATTGTGGACAGCCATCCGGCCCAGGCAGAATTTTCCCGCTTTGGTACAATGTTGGAAGCGGTGGCCATAAATAACGTAGGTGCCGAAGGCAGGGACACGTGCGTCTTGGAATTTGCCAGCGATTGGTCCACCCCCGGTTTGGCGGGCAGTTTGAGCCTAAGCGCAAACAACCCGGGAACCGACATAGACGTGCTCGCCGGTAAAGCCTTTGTGGCCACAAACGGTACAACCCAATCTCTGCCCGATTTGTATGTTGCTGATGTCACGAGCATTAGCTCTCCCGGGATTTTGGGGAGTTTAAACACCGGTCCCGGCCTGCAAGCATTGCAAGTAGTAGGGAAGTACGTGTACGCCGCAAATACCAGCGTCAACGGCCAATTGCAAGTTATAGACATTTCCCATCCCTCTGCCCCGGTGTTAATGAACAACAAGCAAATGCCAGGAGTAAGCGGCACGACAGGCGTGGGGAAAAGCATATATTATTTTAACCGCAAAGTGCTGGTGGGGCTGGCAAAAACCACGGGGCCGGAACTGCATGTGTGGGATGTAAGTACGCCCATTTCCCCGGTTTGGCTTGGTTCGTACGAAACCAACACCAGCATAAATGACATATATGCCAACGGTAATGTTGCATACCTCACGTTGGCCGAAGGCAAACAGCTCCTCATGGTAGATATAACAAACCCAGCTCATATGGTTGAGCTGGGTAATTTTGTACCTTCCGGGTCTACGGTGCAAAGCGGACAAAGCCTGGCGGTCTTGGGGACCCAAGCGGTTTTGGGCAGGGCTGCGGGTTTGCCGGCCGCCGGGTATAAGGAACTGTCCGTGTTAGATGTGTCACACCCCACGGCTATTAGCCAGGCGGTGGCGGTCGATGCCAATATTAGTTTTTA
>CAYOXN010000014.1:301-9730 GCA_964407965.1 uncultured Candidatus Saccharibacteria bacterium | reverse complement strand
GCATTGTTTATCCGCAATGGTTTGCTGTTTGCTTCCACTAATGACTCTGGCGGGGAGTTTAAAATTTATGACATGGCCCATAACCTAAACCCTGTAAGCGCTGTACACACCGCGGGACAAATTACGGGCTTGGACTGCGAGGGTGAAGTGTTTTATGCGGCACAAAATAGCCAGCCGCAATTGCAAATCATTACCCATTAAAATTTTATTGGGGCTTATGCATGAGGCATGCGCCGTTTATGCAAAAACGTTGGCCTGTGGCGGGGCGGGTGCCGTGCTCGTCGGTTATGTGGGTGGGGCCGTCGTTGAAGACATGGCCTAGGTGCGAGCCACAATTGGCGCATACAACTTCTGTGCGAACCATGCCATGGCTGGTGTCTTCCACCATTGTAACTGCCCCGGGAAGGGCTTGGTCAAACGAAGGCCAACCCGTGCCGCTTTCAAATTTTGCGTCAGAACTAAACAGTTGCTGCCCGCAAGCGGCACATGCAAACATACCCGGAGCTTTTACGTCTAATAGGGGAGAGGTAAAAGGGACTTCGGTACCCTTTTCGCGCAATATATGGTACTGCTCGGGAGTGAGTTTCTTTTTGAGTTCTTCGTCGGATGGTGTCATATAAAATAGTTATTAATTAATTATACACTTTACTAAATACTTATGGAAACGATTTTAGGTATTAGAATCTCTACCAAATACTAAAATAAACTAAATTACGAAAATAGCGTTTAGCGTTTAGTAAGTAGCGTTTAGGACTCTACTAAACCTTTACACGGATCTACGGATTGTACACGGATAAGCGGATGTTTACTGATATTTAGAATCCGTAGTTATCTGTAGATCCGGATCCAATCCGTAGATCCGTGTAAGTTGTATTTTAGCACTTGACAGCTAAGAGTGCTAATAGTATTATCAAAAGAGCAATACGAGTGCTAACCCCCTCTATATGACTGACCAAAGTGGACAATCCGACATTATAACCCCCCGGCAGGCTAAAATTTTAGCCGCAATTGTCAAAGAAAACTGTGATTCCTGCCAACCGGTGGCCAGTGCCGATATAGTCGAAAAATACGACATGGGCGTGAGTCCCGCCACTATCCGCAACGAAATGGCGGTTTTGGAGGAGCAGGGGTATATTTACCAGCCTCATACATCGGCGGGCCGCGTGCCAACCGACAAGGGCTTCCGGTATTTCGTTAACCAGCTCATGAACCGTGTCCAGCTTTCCCTCAAAGACCAGGAACTGCTGAAAAAAGAACTGCTCCGGCTCCAATTGGCCCACATGGAAATGGGCAGGCGGTTGGCCAAAGTACTTTCCCAACATTCTGACCAGGCCAGTTTTGCCATTTTTCCGGAAGAGGTTTCCACCGTTGGCCTTTCGCATATTTTGGACAACCCGGCTTTGCCGGCGGAAGACGCCAAGGAAATTGCCCGCTTTTTTGACGAAATAGACGAGCATGCCGAAAGCATGATTGCCGAGTATGCCGGAAAGGGCCCTGAGGCAAAAATTGGCAAGGAAATCCAACTGTCAAAAAAGTCGGATTATTCCATGATAGTTTCCGGCCTTACCTTGCCTTCGGGGAAAAAAGGCGTTATTGGCCTTATTGGCCCCAAGTCCATGAAATACGAAAAGAACTTGTCCCTCATGGAATATATAAGCAAACTACTCGGCGGCGGAGCAGCAATATTAATATTTTTTGTTATTAGGTAATTAAATTTCTAATTTCTAATTAACCTAATTATTCTAAATAAAACCTAATACTCAATTTTTATTTGTATATTGGACATTATTTAGGTCAATTAGGATAATTAGGTCAATTAGGTTAATTTATGACACAGGATAATAATCAAACCGATCAAAATACAGAAGTTACCCTAGAAAAACTCCAGGCAGACCTGGACTCGGCCATGCAAGGTTGGAAGAGGGCTTTAGCTGATTTTGAGAATTTTAAGCGGCAGAAGGAAAAGGAGAACAAGGAACTTATAGAATTTGCCCGGGAAGTTACGGTGGCAAAATTGCTGCCTACCCTAGACGCCCTGAGCGTAGCGCTTAAACACCTGCCAGCCTTACAGCCGCAAGAAGACGGTCTTCTTGCGGAGCAGGATTTTGCCAAAGCTTATGGCAATTGGCAAATTGGCATAAACGGCATTGTCATGCAATTGGACAAAACATTGGGCGAACTGGGCGTCAAGAAAATAGAAGCCGTAGGCAAAAAATTCGATCCGCATGTGCATGAGGCAGTTAAGGAAGTTGCCGGCGAAGAAGATTTTATGGTGGTAGACGAGTTACAGAGCGGGTTTGAATTGAACGGCAAGGTGCTGCGGCCCAGCCAAGTGGTTATTTCTAAAAAAGACCTTACAACATAGGCATATAATAAGCCTATTTAAATGGCAATATTAATAGGAAACACCATGCATGAAAGTATTTGAAATGTTTGAAATAGGGAGCATAATGGAAGATGAAAATAAATCCAAGAGCATAGACATTTTGGGCGGGGACGATTGCGAAATAACTTCCAAGGCGCTCAATAAAAACAAGATTATTTTGCATGTTAAGCGCCTGTCCGATGGCAGCGAGGGCAATGTATTTGTGAGGCTTAAAGAAGAACATGCCAAAGAATTTTTATCTTCCAAACGGTTACTGGCTAGCAAGAAATTTATTGGTTTAACGCTCAACCAGTTCAAAGAGCTGGAAGTAGATGAATTATAAATTAAACTTACCTTTTTAAAGGAGCTTTTATGGCAAAAATTATTGGTATAGATTTAGGTACGTCAAACAGCGCCGCCAGCGTCATGCAAGGCGGCAGCCCCGTCATTATTCCCGCAGCCGAAGGCACTTCGTTGGGCGGTAAGGCTTTTCCGTCTTATGTCGCTTTTACCAAAGAAGGCCAGTTGCTGGTGGGCGAACCGGCCAAGCGCCAAGCGGTGACCAACCCCGACGGCACTATTTTTGAAGCCAAACGGAAAATGGGCACCAATTTCCGTTATACCATAAACGGTAAAGAGTACAGCCCCGAACAAATTTCCGCATTTATTTTGCAAAAAATTAAGAAAGATGCCGAAAGCTTTTTGGGCGAGCCGGTAGCTAAAGCAGTCATAACCGTACCGGCGTACTTCGACGACGCCCAGCGACAAGCCACAAAAAATGCCGGTGAAATTGCCGGGCTGGAAGTCGTGCGCGTCATTAACGAACCCACGGCCGCCGCTTTTGCGTATGGTATAGACAAGTCCGCAGCCAAAGAACAAAAAATATTGGTCTTTGACTTGGGTGGCGGGACGCTCGATGTTACCATAATGTCTTTTGACGAAGTGGACAACCAGGCTACTTTTGAAGTGCTTTCCACGAGCGGCGACACGCAGCTGGGCGGCAAGGACATGGACGCGGCGCTTATTAAACATATTACCGATACGTTCAAAGCCGAACAGGGGGTAGACTTAACCACCGACAAAATGGCCATGAACCGCGTGAGGGAAGCGGCCGAAAAAGCCAAAATTGAACTTTCCACCACGTTGGAAACCGACTTGAACTTGCCGTTCATAACGGCCGATGCCAGCGGTCCCAAACATTTGCAAATGAAAATTACCCGGGCTAAGCTCGAAGAACTTATTAAGCCCATTGTTGACCGCATGCGCCATCCTGTAGAGCAGTCTTTAAAAGACGCAAAGCTGAGCCCGCAACAAATAGAAAAAATTATTTTAATTGGCGGCCCGACCCGCATGCCTGCCGTGCAGAAATTTGTGGAAGACTATATTGGCAAACAGGTAGAACGGGGTGTTGACCCCATGGAAGCCGTAGCCAAGGGCGCGGCCGTGCAAGCCGGCATTTTGGGCGGCGATGTCCAAGGTAAAGAAATTTTGCTCTTGGACGTCACGCCGCTGACGTTAGGTTTGGAAACGTTGGGCGGGGTGCGTACGGCGCTTATAGACCGCAACACCACCATTCCAACTTCTAAGTCGCAGGTGTTTTCCACCGCGGCCGATAACCAGACCAGCGTGGAAATACATGTGCTGCAAGGCGAGCGTGAGTTTGCCAAAGACAACAAGTCGCTTGGCCACTTTATTTTAGACGGCATACCCCCGGCACCCCGCGGTGTCCCGCAAGTGGAAGTTACGTTTGATATAGACGCTAACGGCATTTTGACCGTGGGTGCAAAAGACAAGGCTACGGGCAAGGAAAATAAAATTACCATCCAAGGATCTTCTAACCTTTCCAAAGACGAAATAGAGCGCATGAAAAAAGAAGCAGAAGCGCATGCCGCCGAAGACCGCAAGCGCAAAGAAGTGGTGGATGCCCGCAACCAAGCCGACACCCTTATTTCGGTTTCGGAAAAGACCTTAAAAGATGCCGGCGATAAAGCCAAAGCCGAAGACAAAGCCGAAGTGGAAGCGAAAATTAAGGCCTTAAAGGACATTAAAGACAAAGACGATTTGGACGGCATAAAGAAAGCCATGGACGAATTGTCTGCGGTTATCCAGAAAGTCGGGGCGGCTATGTATGCTTCGCAAGAGCCTGGCGCCAACCCCCAAGATCCCAATGCCGGCACGGCAGCATCGACGGATGGCAACAGTAACCCTTCGGCAGGCTCCGGCCCTGCCACAGGCCCGGTAGATGCCGAGTATAAGGAAGTAAAATAACGTGACCTCCCGGTTACCCTTATGCGCATGTGGATAAGAAAAAAGTAAAGTTTGCCCCGGTAAGGTACACTTAAGGTATACATTATTTATGCGGTAAAAAACCGTACCAACAGGCTTAAGGTGCGGCGCATATCCGCTACCACCATGAAAAAAATATTTCTTATCCTGATTATAGCGGCCAGCGGGGCATTTATTTACCTCAAAATCCAAACCCTAACCGACGACAGTTCTGCCTTTAACCAAACCACGCGTTACGAATTAGGCAAGCGTGGCTGGGTCCGCACTATTTTGGGACTCCACAAAGACGGCGACGCCAGGTTGGAATACTTACAAGGCACTACGCCTTTGATTGTGGAAGTCGTACAAAGCAAATCGGCAGCACTGCCGGACGAGGCTCTCTCGAATTTTGTGGCTAAGGTTTCGGAATATACCGGCAGGAACGTTATTGTCTATAACGTGGACACCATAGATAACGCAAAGGTAACTATGGAAAAAATTCCTGAAATTGTAGAAAACAACCGACGTCACTTAGTGTTGGGTGAACCGAACTTGTTTATTATTTTTGCGGAAGATTTCGATGGTGAAGACTCGGAAGTGGCCAGGACGGTAGAGGAATATGGCATGATATTGTCTTCCAGTAAGTTACGCGAGTTAACCTCCGCTTTTTCGCCCGCCTTTCCCCAGTATGTCGAATCTACCTTGCTGCATGAATTTGGACACCAGCTGGGCCTACCCCACAATGAGCGCCCGGAATGCGTAATGAACTCTTCGGTAGAAAGCCCATTGGGTGCGCTTTCGTTTAGTTTGCCTACCACCCCAACCCGGTTTTGCCCGTTTGAACTAAACCAGCTCCAGGAAATTAAGAAAAAGTTTCAACAATAACTTACGCTTATGGAACAGAACCAGCAACCGCAACAAGTGCAAATAAAAGCCACTGACGAAATGCTTAAAGGCAGCTATGCCAATATGGTCCAAGTCGGGCATAGCTCAGAAGAATTTGTTTTGGATTTTATGAATATCTTGCCGCCCGCCGGACAATTGGTTTCCCGGGTAATAGTTTCCCCGACGCATTACAAACGCTTGGTAAATGCCATGCAGGACAACCTCAAGCGTTATGAAGACGAATTTGGCACTATTAGCCTCGCCGTTGTGCCTGACCATAAAATAGGGTTTAAAACCGAATAAAATAATCCGAATAACCCTCATACTGCAATTCAAATATCCCTAATGGATGCAGTAATTTTGGAGCATTTGGATATTTATTCGGGTCATTAGGATTATGTCTAACAATTATTACGATATTTTAGGCGTTTCTAAGTCTGCCTCGCCGGAAGAAATTAAGCGTGCATACCGGAAGCTTGCACACCAGTACCACCCGGACAAAGGGCAGGGCAATGAAGAAAAGTTCAAGCAGGTTAACGAAGCATACCAAGTATTAGGCAACCAGGAGAAACGCAAACAATACGACACCTACGGCCAAACCTTTGACCAAGCCCAGCGCAACGGGCAGGGCTATGGCGGATTTGGGGGAAACCCATTTGGTGATTTTTCTTCAGGCTTTGGCGGGTTTGGCCAGGGCGGCGTTGAGTTTGATTTAGGTGATATTTTTTCGGACATTTTTGGCGGCCGGGAAGAACGGGAGAGGCGCCGGAACAGGGGCATAGATTTAGAAATGGCCATGACCATAGAATTTGAAGAAGCCGCCTTTGGCGCGGAAAAACGGGTAACTTTGGAAAAACAAGACACTTGCAAAACCTGCGGGGGCAGCGGTTCAGAACCCCACAGTAAACTTATAACCTGCCCAAAATGCAGCGGGAGCGGGCAAATTGTGGCTGCCAGGCGTACCATATTTGGCAATGTGCAATCGCGCACTACCTGTGACCAATGCGAAGGCACCGGCAAGGTCCCTGAAAACCCGTGCAAAACGTGTGGCGGGTCTGGCATTGTTCGCCAGGAAAAAACCATTGCCGTAAAAATACCGGCCGGAATAGACAACGGCCAGCGCATTCGTGTGGCCGGGGAAGGCGAAGCCGGGTATCGGGGCACCCAGCCCGGGGATTTGTATTTGGTCATGAAAGTTAAGCCATCGAAAGAATTTGTCCGTGACGGCTATACGTTGCTCAAGGAAATGCCGGTAAGTTTTACCCAAGCGGCTTTGGGCAGCAAACTTATAATTAAGACCCTCGACGGCGACATAGAACTAAAAATTCCTGCCGGAACCCAAGCCGGGACTGTCTTTAAAGTAAAAGGCAAAGGCATTCCCCATGTAAACGGCAAAGGCAGGGGAGACATGCTTATAACCGCGCGGGTAGTGGTACCGAATAAGCTTTCCAAAAAAGAGAAAGAACTTTTAAAAGCATTGGCCGATGAACGGGGAGAGACGGTGGAGGTTGACCAGGGGCTTTGGGAGTCAATAAAAGACAGTTTTGAATAACACCTGCATTGTTTCTCACCCCTATAGCAGGCATCTGCCAACTTCGCCAACCTCCTTCGCGTAAAGCTACGGACGGTCAAGAGGCTACGTCGGTCAAGAAAGCTAGCCCCTAGTATAACAAAGTAAAACAATGGGATTGTAGGGGCAGGCTTCAGCCGCCCGATAAAGAATATTGAGGAATTTTCATATTTTGGAAAGGCGCCCCTAAAATTTTGGAAAAGATGGACAGTTAAGCGCTACTACAAAAATAAAACAACAAAATGTGGTATAATGTAGTAAAGTCTTATATTAGAAACACACAGTGTCCGAAATAACCAATTTATTTAAAACCTTCAATTGGCACAGTCCCTCATGGGATTTGTTCATTCTTTTGGCGTGGCTTGTGGTGGCGGCATTGTATGCTTTTACGGCCGGCAGGGGGAGGGTAATAAATATTTTATTCTCTACCTATGTTGCCAAGTTATTGGTTATTGAAGTGCCTTTTATTAAGAATTTCGTAGGCGGCAAGTTGCCGGAATCGGTCCTCGCGCTCCAGCAGCTCATTACCTTTGGCGCCATATTTTTGGTGGTTTTTATTTTTTTGGGCAGGTACGCGTTTCGCACTTCGGTAGACGGCCACCGGACAGGATCAATTTTGTTTGGCCTGGTTTTTGCGCTCCTGCAGGTAGGTTTGCTTATAAATATTGTCGTGAGCTATTTGGCCACCAGTATCCATGCCAACTTTAGTCCGCTTATCCAAAAAATATTCATCCAAGACCCGGCCAGCTTTATTTGGCTGGTCGCGCCGTTGGTGTTCTTAATTATATTAGGCCGCCACGTTTCGGAGACCCACGAACTGTAAAAAATCCACAGATCACAGCTTTCACTGATACTCTGATTGCAAATTATATATCATTATTAAATGAGTAACCAATATCGCTAGAAAGATAATCTGTGTATCTGTGTTAATCAGTGATCAGTGGTATATATATGAAACACACGCTCCTTATAATTGACGACGATAATTTAATACTCAACACCCTACGCGAAAACTTTAGCCGTATGCCCGGTGAAATTTTTACGGCCCAAACAGTGTCACAAGCCAAAGACTTACTGGGACGGATTAAGCCCGAAGTGGTGCTTACCGATTTGCTCTTGCCCAAAGCCACGGGTGCCGGGGAAATTATGGATTTTATGAAAGCAGACCCGGCCTTGGCCCAGGTGCCGGTACTTATTTTTACTAACTTGGATACGCCCGAGTTACGCCAAACTATGGCGGAAAAGGGCGCGAAAGAATACATGATAAAAGGCAGTTTTAGCTTGGACGACTTGTTTAACCGTGTAATGCAGTACTTGGAACCAGTGCAACGGTAAACCTATTTAAAAATCCCCTCGCGGGGATTTTTTATTGGAAAATTGTTATTGAGAATGCCAGCGGGCAAATATGCCAGTAGAAAGCAGCCTGTTTGTTCCTATTTTTGCATCGGGGTTGTTTTTTTGCTTGAGGCATAATTCGCCGTACTCTAAACTACCAGGTCTTCCTTTTAGGGCATCTTCCAAAAGGTGGTGCACGGCAAGGGCAGAGGAGTTGGTTGCATAAGCGTTCAGTACTAAAAATTTTGCCTGAGGCGAAAGCAGCTTTACGCAGTCGTTGAGCAAGGAAGGGACGTCGCGTGCAAATTTCCAGGTTTTGCCGCTGGGGGTGTGGCCAAAGGCGGGAGGATCCAAAATAATGCCGTCATATGCCTGCTCCCGTTTAATTTCGCGCTGGACAAATTTAACTGCGTCGTCCAATATCCATCGCGCAGAATTTTGGGGCAGGTTATTTATTTGGGCATTTTCGTTTGCCCAGCTTATAGCTGGCTTGGAGGCGTCTACATGGGTAACAAAACAACCTGCCTTGGCCAGTGCTATGGTGGCAGCCCCGGTATAGGCAAAAAGATTTAGAATCTTTAATCCTTTATCTTTAATCTTTGAACCGCACCATTGCCATTGGGCGGCTTGTTCGGCAAATACCCCGGTATGCTTAAAGGGGGAGAGCTTTAACGCCAGGAGCGTATTGTGGAATTTTAAATGCCAGGGTTGGGGCATGGGGCGACGGATAACCCATTTGCCCTTTTCTTCGTCCACACCTGTTTTAAATACCGCCCAGGCTTTGGCCCATTCGGTTTCGGGTAAGCTCGGTTGCCAAATGGCTTGTGGGTCGGGGCGCATTAAAACGGCTTCGCCCCAACGCTCCAGGCGAAAGCCGTTTCCGGAATCGAGCAATTCAAAATCCCACGGTTGGTTATAATATTCGAGTATCAATGGTATGTTATTTAGCTACAATGTCGCCTAAACGGAATTCATCGAGCGTGCCTTCGTAGCTCATGGTTACCGACTT
>CAYOXN010000014.1:0-291 GCA_964407965.1 uncultured Candidatus Saccharibacteria bacterium | reverse complement strand
ACGGTGCGGGAAGAGGTTACAAGCATGAGGTTGCCTTTTTTGGCATTGTCCGACTTTTTTAAGACGCCGTCTATGGTTGTCCCGCTCTGGGGGCTTTTAGTTACTTGCTTATTTTGGTTTTGGGACCCGGTTTGGACCGTGTCTTTAGTGGAGGGGGCAGATTGTGGCCCTGGTTTTTGGATCCACCAAACGACCGCAGCAAGGACTACCACGGCAAATATGACAATGAGATATTGTTGGATTTTGTTTTTAGCCATATAGTATATTTATTAGTCTTATACTATAAGTGTA
>CAYOXN010000013.1:10244-17419 GCA_964407965.1 uncultured Candidatus Saccharibacteria bacterium | reverse complement strand
TCAGGTGCTCTGGTATCTAGTCTCTACGGCGCTCCCTAATAAATAGGGTTCCCACGGTATTCGCATATCACCTTCACTACACTTTCTCCCAGAAGGAGAGCTGTAGAAAAGGGGACTTAGCATTCACCGTTATCCCAGAGAGTTCATTTTAAGGTTTCCCTTAAAAGCTGCCTTTTGACAGTCAGTCGCGTTTGACCACTTCGCTACCTGCCCATGCTACTTAGATAAATTGATTGTAAGCCTTTCGCTGAGTTCCAGTAACTTATTTAGAAGCCTTTTGTCACTATATCTTATATGTAATACCCCATGCGTCATTTTACGAAATGAATTGCCGGTACTTTCCCGAATATAGGGTTGTGTAAAGTGACTTAGCTTAACATTTAATGATTTAGACCAAAAGGCAAGTAACTCATTTATATCCTGGTCTGAAAAGCAATACAGGTATAATTTTAGCTTATTCTCATTAATTTGGCAAACCTTGCGAAGGTAGTTTAGAAATACCTTGTGAGTGGCTACATTGCTATTTGCAAAATCTACAGTATTGCCGGTTTTCGCCCCCTCACCTACATAAAGCATTAAAGCTGCGGAAGACAACTCTTTCTCTTTGGGTGTTAATGATTTTTTGTAGTTATACGATAAAGGGCTTTTTTCAAAACGTATCTTGTTTTGTACTACAGCTTTTCTCCTTTCAACCTTATGTTGTTTTAAAATTTTATATACTTTATGGAGAGGGGTTTTAATCAATTTACTAATTTCCGGAGCACTTTTAAGTTCCAAATAGTATTTTAATATTTTTTCTTCCAATACTTGATTTTCCATAAAAAAATTATAACACAAAACCTAACATTCATATAGCCATTTTCGATTGATTATTTATGCTAAACTATATAACCCCATACTTTAAATTCATCATCAGCTTGCACGCGCTACTACCTACATCTTTATGGTTTAGGGTACATAGCACGCTTTAAATCGGAATAGGATAACTGTTTTATGTGCACAGCTTAAAACTCGAGACATAACTATACCTTAAAAAATATACCTTTTTAGGTATGTTTTTTCTTTTAACCCTAAAATAAGCCCAAAAACGCGTATATTGACATATTTTAGTATTTATGCTATAATATAGCGTTAGGTTTTTACCCTAACTGGTTCTTTTAGAACTAAATAGGGAGTATACTCCTTTCCTGACTTACGTCTCTTTTTGGCCGGAATTTTCTTGCCAAAAAGAGACGTAAGTCTCAATTCAACATGGCCAGTTCCTTATTGCTGGGGAACATTAAGTGCCAGAAAAGGAGACAGCAATGAACTCTAGAAAAGGCATTAAGTCCTTCAGTACCCAGACGGAGGGGTTGAAGTATTTTACCCTCCTTATAATATCTGCCGCGAACCGCGGTTGGTTTGAAACCGAGGAGGTTAAAACCCTCTTCCGCCGTGAGGTAGAGAAGTGGGACGCTTCGACCGATGACTGCGTCGGACAATTTTGGGGCCTTGTGTGCCTCCCCATTTTGTCATTTTTTAAAGGCGTAGTAGAGGGTGGAGACGACTTCATGAATTGCGATTTTTCCTTTGAAATCACGGGGTGGAAAAAATCGCGGTACATAGAAGGGTCGCTAACCTGGCACAGCCAGGGCACGAGAGACCGATTTGTCCATCTGGTTTTTCTGTCGGTGGGTGTAGCTTTTCTGTACTACAACCTCGGAAACAGTTTTGACCGCGACCTCCGCCAATATGTTCCGCGACAAAAATCATCGTTTCTCGGACTTCCTTCTGAGGGGGACACCAATTTATCAGTTTTGAGCCACGAAGGGTTCGCCAAGCTGGCGAAGGAGGCGATCAATGCGTAAAATCGTGAATTTTCTTCAGCAGTTCTGGATGCTTTTCCAAAAGCCGAACGATGAGGTTGAGTCTAAGACTCAACCCTACACGGCGGTAACTAGGCACTCCGAACTCCAACGGGCTCGCGAGCAATCGGCAGCCTACGCTGCCGTCATCGCCGATCACTACCTCAGTACTGGATGGGTTCCCAGGGGGTTCGCCTTGTGCGATGCTTACTACCCGGGTATTGTGGAGGTATCTTTGTGGAATCAAGGTACCCCCAATGCGCTTTGGGTGGCGTGCAGGGTAACCGGGGAGAATAAAAGCCGGAAATCGGAAGTTTCCGGAGTGGCTTTTATTGCGCGCACGGAAAAAGAGCACGAAGCTATTTTTACCCTTCTTCGGGAGGGTAAGTGGACCCCGTACGGTCATACACTAACTGAAAGAGAAATGCAGGGCATGATTAAAACCCTGCCTCTCTAACGCCGTTGGCAGTTAGGTAATCTGCCACAATAAAAAATACCAAACACTCCCTAAACAAAAACAAGAGGAGGAATATAGTTTAGCACTCTAAGCGCGATGGATAAAACCGTCGCGCTTTTTTAATTTTAAAACCCTGGCCTTATAGCCAGGGTTTTAATGTTGCTAATTATAATATTCCGCGAATTCCTCATTCTGTGTTTATCTGTTCCTATCCGTGTTAATCTGTTTGATTCTACGTGCCTTCTTCCCAGCTTGCTAGGTACTTGGCCTGCTCAGGGGTAAGCTTGTCCATTTTTACGCCCATGGAGGCAAGCTTTAACGCGGCAATGCGTTCGTCCAGTTCCATAGGGACATCGTATACCCCGCACCTTCTATCTTTCACATTTTTTTGCAATTCCGAAAAAATAATTTTACCCAAATCACTTTCGTTTTTAACATCAACCGAAGGTGCGGGGTAAACTTTTTCTCCAAGCTTTTTGTGGTTTTTAACCAGCCATTCACATACCGAAGCCTGGCCCGCAAATGACATGTCCATAACCGCAGAAGGGTGGCCTTCGGCCGCAGCCAAATTTACCAGCCTGCCTTCGGCCAAAAGGTATATTTTTTTACCATTTATTATATATTCCTTAACTTCACCCAAAGTCTTTCCACCCTTGGCGGCTTTTTGTAATTGCGCCACTTCTATTTCCACATTAAAATGTCCGGCATTGCAAACTATTGCCCCGTCTGGCATGGCTTTCATATGGGCCAAAGTTATAACCGATTTGTCGCCCGTAGCCGTAATAAACACTTCGCCGACTTTGGCCGCTTGGGCCATGGGCATAACCTGGTAACCGTCCATAACCGCTTTTAGGGCTTTAATGGCATCTACTTCCGTAACTATAACCTTAGCGCCTAGTCCGCGCGCCTTTTGCGCAATGCCCGAGCCGCAATAACCGTAACCCGCAACCACCACGGTTTTGCCGGCAAGCAAGACATTAGTCGCCCGCATAATGGCGTCCATGGTAGACTGGCCCGTGCCGTAATGGTTGTCAAACATGTGTTTGGTTGGCGTGTCGTTTACCGCAATGACGGGGTACTTTAACGCCCCGTCTTTGGCCATGGCTTTAAGGCGTATGACGCCCGTGGTGGTTTCCTCCTGGCCGGCCCAAATTCCCGAAAGCAATTCCTGGCGCTTGGTGTGGATAAGGGAAATTAAATCCGCGCCGTCGTCTATAGTAATGTGCGGTTTGGTATTTAGCACTTTTTGCAAACAATCGTAGTAGTCGTTATGCCCAATACCGCGCCACGCAAATACTGAAATTCCGTCTTTTACGAGTGCCGCCGCCACATCGTCTTGCGTGGAAAGGGGATTGCTGCCGCACAACGCCACTTCGGCCCCGCCCGCCTTAAGCGCCCGCATGAGCACAGCGGTTTCTTTGGTCACATGCAGGCACGCGGCTATGCGTACGCCCTTAAAACTTTTCTTCTTGGAAAATTCGGCGCGCAAGGTGGCCAGGACAGGCATTTCCTTTTCGGCCCAGGCTATCCTGTCGGCACCGGCTTTGGCTAACCCTAAATTTTTTACGTTATATTTCATACGAGTGCTTGGCTAGAATTTAATACATACCCACATACTATACCAAATTTTATAAGATTGCTCTAGCCTTTGCGTCAGGTATATTAACAAAATTATTTTTAAATTTTTGGCCAATTTTAATTGTCCTTCATATCCCTCCCTTGGCGGGAGGAGTAGGACTTAATTTTGGCCAATGTCTTCGGAGTTTTATGCCACGAGGAAGCAAAGCAAAATATTCAGACAAACAAAAGCGCCAAGCCGAACACATAGAGGAGGGTTATGAAAAAAGGGGAGTGGGCAAAAAAGAAGCGGAAAAACGCGCTTGGGCAACGGTAAATAAAACCACGGGCGGCGGCAAAAAAAGCGGCGGCGGACGCAAAACCAGCAGCGGCAGAAAATCTTCCAAGCGTTAAACACTAAGTTTGCGCGACGCATTGCGTCAAGAAATATGTTAGCAGAGTAATTAACTGTGGCTACTACCCTGCAGTAATGCACGTAGTAATCACTCCTTTGGAGTAAGCGTATGCCTTCAACTTCACGAGGCCGCAGCGGCGGCCGAAGCAAGTCTCGGGGCCGCAGCAGCTCTAGCCGCGGACGCGGCATGTCTGCCCGTGGCCGCAAATAGCGGACCGCACCCAAATTCATGAATTTTGCTAAAAGACTCACCTACAGAATGGTGAGTCTTTTTCAAAAGTCCTCGTAATTGTAGGGGCGGCCTCCACCGTCGCTAAAGCTTTGGCGGACAAGACTGGCCGCCCGCTACATGGAGCTGATTATACAATATTCTCTTTCTATAATTTCGAACCATAATTTTACCACGCGCCAATTATGGCAGCGCCGGCAAGTAATGTGAGTAGCATGTTGCCTATGCCTAACCAAAACATGGTCATTTTGCCGCCCCACAGGGCATCACCAAGCTTTATAGGCACTACAAAACCAAGCCAAGTCCAAAAGGCCACAACCAGCGAACCTTTGACCGTAAAGTCGGACATATAAAACACAAAGCGCGCCAAGACAAAGAACATGAGGAGGCTAGCCAAAAATTGAAGCAAATACGTAATTGGCATTTGCTTTTTCATGGCTGACTGTTTTTCTGGCGACCATTGGTCCATGCCCATGGCTTTCATGAAAATTTTGCCAAAGAGGGGACCGTACCAAATACTGCCTATGGCCATGGAAGCTATGGCCGAAACTACCACTGCCCAAATGTTTATTTCTGACATGAGAAATATTTTAATTTTAGACTACCTCTAGTATAAGTATAACAAAAGCCCCGTGCGAAGCACAGGGCGAGCTTTTGCAGGACGGACTTAGCTATCAGGGGTCGCCTGTAGGGGAAAAGGTTGGCCGGAATAGGGGTAGGGGGAGACGAAGTCCCGGGAAGACAGTATTATGGCCGCTATAAGCAGCACATGCTTCTTGGGATTGTCGGAATTTTTCAACGTCACCACCGCAAAAAATTGGTCTGGTGGGGCGTTGCCAAAGTCCAAATCGGAAAATTTACTTGAAAGGGTTTTGGCATCTCCAACCCCAATCACATCCCACTCATTCAGGCCTGTATCCGGCCACTCCGGAAACTGGCCAAAAACGCAAAAGTGATAACGACGAATCTGCCTGTCACCACAGGACTGCCCGTACCAGTAAAGGCAGGGGAGAGACGCTGTTCCACTAGGTGCGGCATAGGTGTAGTAGAGCAATACGGGTTTTTCGCAAGGCCGCGGCCCAGGCTTAAGCACCACCGACTTTAACATAAAAATTCCTCCACAAAAGATTTACTACGTCTCTAAACCTAACAAATTTTACTCAAAATGTCCAGAGCTTAAGCCGTAACTTTTTTTAAATAATAAAACTTTTTGCCACATTCTTTGCGTAAAACAACTACTAATTTAAATCTTATAGAAACGTCGTTATTATACAGATTGTTTGACTCTTTATTTTTAAGGGTCTAGAATGAAGGTATGAAGAAAGTAAAGAAAAAAATAACCCTAGAAAGCTTAGCCACGAGTATTGAAAATCTGGCCCAAATGACAGCCAGGGGTTTTGAGCATATACACGATACCATGGTTACCAAGGGTGAATTAAAGGATGAATTAAAAAATTTAGCCACTAAAGCGGACCTTACAAAAATAGAGCGTACCCAAGAAGATATGAAATTACGGCTAGATAACGTGGCCTATCGCTTTGAACTACAAGATTTACAGCAAAGAGTTACCCGCCTGGAACATAAAACAGGAATAACAAAATAGGGCATTTAAAAAAACCGCTATAAGCGGTTTTTTTGCGTTAAGGCACTATAAGTAATTTTGTATGTCCTTAAACAACTTTTCGTTGTTTTCGTATTGGAGGGTTTTTACCCCGGCTTTTGCTGCAGGTTCTAAATTTACATCCCTGTCGTCTATAAACAATATTTCTTCGGGTTTAAGGTTTATTTTCTGAGCTATAAATTCATACGCATCGGGTGTCTTTTTATTTATATTGTATGTTTTAGCCGAAATAATCTCATTAAAAATTTCCATAAGCCGTTCCCGAATTTGCGGTTGGTCTTGTACTGAATCGGTTGTAAACAAATACAGAGGAATTTTAGGTTTTAAAGTCTTATAAAAACCCAATAATTCTTCATTTAAAATAAAATAATCCCAAGCATTATACGAACCAAACTCCTCAACCAACCGATGATGCAAACCGTTGAGGTTATGGTGATTTTCCATATGTTTAGGAAAAAGTAAGGTTTCTGAGAAGTCGGATAAGATGGCTTTGATCATATTGTTTCTACTTATTTAAAGAATTTCGGGGTCTATTAAAAAGTTTACTCACCGAACTTCTGCGCCGCCTTTCTGCTAAATCTTCCATTATTTCGTCCAATTTTTCAAAGCGGGGACTGGCAAATTCCCGCAATTTACGCGCTTGCTCTACCTTAGCGCCATCGGTCCCAAAATACAATCTAAAGGAATCAGCAATATCTTCTACCTCTCCTTTATCGTCATCTTTACTTCCTTTGCGACGGGAATACCTAGTTTTGGACGCATATACTGAAATCTCGTTACTACTGGCATCCATAATTTGCCGCCATTTTTTACCTGGATGTGTTGAACCTTTGAGGTACTTAACAATGGCATGGCCTAGTTCGTGATACAGGGTATCTATAGCATCTTTAGTAGGGAACTCCTCCTCATTTGTATACTTTAAATCTTCGCTAACAAACAAATTTAAAATTCTTCGTTCAGAGGTTAGGGACGGTTCGGCCCTAAAAGAACCAGATTTGGTATTTTGGGTATGAATTTGAATTTCATCAAACACTTCCATGCAGTCGGCGGGA
>CAYOXN010000013.1:9943-10234 GCA_964407965.1 uncultured Candidatus Saccharibacteria bacterium | reverse complement strand
GACAATTGCATTTATGAACTCCGCGGTTCGCAAATCACGCTGTTTAATAACTGTATCATAAACTCGTATTTTTTTAGAATTACCGAGCTGGTCGCTTATTCTATAATCATACTCGTGCGCGTTAAGAGTTATGGGTGCTGCAAAAATAACCCCGTCTATACCGGTTTCTTCCGTATGTCTTATGCGTAACTTTTTCTCCCTGTTATTAAACCCTGTTACTTCGTAAATATCCCCGTTACGGTGCTGCATTAGTGAACCTACTTTAGCCCCCGAAACCTGGTCTATATCCCA
>CAYOXN010000013.1:4111-9933 GCA_964407965.1 uncultured Candidatus Saccharibacteria bacterium | reverse complement strand
CGCGACTAAGCCTATCACCGGCCGATAATTTTATTTTAGTATCTTTACCTCCAACCAATAAGGTTGCATTTACTCTTTGAATATCAACCCCAGCTTCAATATCTGGCAACTCATCATAAATTTCTTCTGCATACCGCTTTTTTGGAAAACGGTTTTCTATATGGTTTGAGGGTCGGTCTATAGGCATAAATATTGAATTAGTTACACCCATTATACCATTCTAAGCCTTCTTTTACTAAAGTAATAAAACATAAACGAAAATGACCATCGTGTGGGGACCTTTGCAACAAATATGAGAAAAAGGGGATAGGTGATATACTAAAAACAAGTAAGGTATAATTTTAGCTAAAGTCATATGTATCCAAACAACCAGTCAGTGGCCCAGTCAAATACTGGCGAAAGCATAGTAATAAACCATATTAAAGCGTTAGTGGTGTCTATGTTATTAGGCTCTCTAGGGGGAGTAATTATTTGGGTTCTACGACCTATCTTAATAAACCTTCCCTCACTACTAAACGGGATTATTTTAATACTCTTTGGCGTAGGACTTGTGAATGTATTAAAGAAATACCTTGCTAATAAAACTATGAGTTTTAAATGGTTGTATTATTTACTGAACATTATTTCTTACCTATTTGTTCTCTGGGTCACACTTTCCCTGTTTGTTCTTTTCATAAACTTTATATTCAACTTCCCGGGCGCTAAACTTCCATTTTAGACCAAACTACATATTTCTAATTCAAAAACAGCGCTCAAATGTGTGCGCTGTTTTATAACGAAGATATAACGAAGATGACCATTGTGTGGGGACCTTTGCAACATAAAAACCGCTACTGATCAGTAGCGGTTTTTATGGCAGGGGCGGTAGGAATCGCCCAGCCCTATTTGGCAGGGGGTGAAGGAGTCGAACCCTCGTAAATGGTTTTGGAGACCATCGTAATACCGTTATACGAACCCCCCATCAAATAGGGCTGGGTTGGAGGCTTTATGCATTTATACGACGCCCCCAAGAAGAAGTAAGGTTATGAATTAGGTTTTAATCCTTGATTCATAATTCTCCCGCCTGCCATCGCCTTAGGGCTTAGGCTGTGGCGGGCAGGTACTTCTTGATTCTATGTGCTATTTATTTCGTTTCCTTGTGAAGCTGTTTCTTTTTGCAGAATTTGCAAAACTTTTGTAACTCCAAACGCTTCTGGGTGTTTTTCTTGTTCTTCTTGGTCTGGTAATTCAAATTGTGGCAGACCGTGCATTCTAAGTGAATGAGGTGATCTTGGGACATATATTTAAATTAAAATTTAAAAATCAAAATGTAAATTTACGACTGTACAGCACCTTCGGCGAAAAGGCCTGTACGAGCACCATTGATCCTAATATGGTGCTGTGGAGCCGAAAGTCGGATTCGAACCGACGACCTGCTGTTTACAAAACAGCTGCTCTAACCAGCTGAGCTATTTCGGCACTGAGCGACTGCGGGCAGGCAGAACCGTTGCCCCGCCTGCCATCGCCTGTTGGCGAAGCCAATGGCGGGCAGGTCTACCGGATGAGCTAAGCCGGCATTTTAAAATACTGACCTGTATAATAATTGCCCTAGTCTATTTTATGATCCGCCTAATGCGCGGACAGCACAAAAGCGGACTTGTTGTATTTTACCATAAACATCCAAAAAAATCCAGTCTTTGTCGATAATAAACCGTAGCCCAACATTATTACCATTATACATTCTAAAATCAAAGTACGTGTTCGTTTGCAGCATATTTATGGTTTTCCGTAGTTCCGTAGCCTAAATTTCTGCAGTCCATTCCGTAGGTTTCCGTAGTTCCGTAGTAATAAAAAAGCCGGCACCTGGGTGCCGACTGGATTTTGGCTAATCCACTTACCTTAACACGGCCGTAGCTAGGCCGTAGAACAAATGGGCCGGTTGGGTGGGCGAGTAAGTCAACACGTCCCGTTCTCGGCAAGCCTGGGTGCCGGTTAGCAAAGGCCTCAGGCCGGGCTGGAGCGAAAGCATGTGCACCACCATTATGCCGTGATGCCGGGCTTGGTTCTTTTCCTTGCGGCCGTCATCACAACATTCGCAGTTTTGGTCTTTGCAGTAGGTTTGGCAGCGGAAGCGGTAATTTTCGCCCCAAAACTCCTGGAAACCCCGTTCTACTATCCTACTGCAATGCGGCACCGCTTCGCGGCAGGCCATCCACGCTTTCTTGTTGTCGTCCTGGGCGTACTTGTCGTCGCACGCAGCAATGAGCGGCGACTGTGCCTTTTCCACCATATGCAGACATTCGCACGGCACGTTCCTGGTCTGGCCTTTAAATCCCTTATTCACTCGACCGGGAATGCAGTTATGGATATTGTGGGTGGGCGTCCCATGAAAATTGGTAAACCCTTCCTCGCCCTGGTCCTGTTGGCGGGGTAAAAGCCGCGGCGCTTGCTTTTGCGGCGGCAACCTTGGCCCCTGAACGCGGGGAACCTGCTGGCCCAAAAGCCACAGCCCCGAAAACAAAAAAACAACTGCTTTGAGTCGTTTCATATGGCCCTCTTTCAAAAAGGAGATACAGCAATAATACCTAAACTGTAAGTCTTGTCAATTTATATTGGGTGGCGTAAATTTAATACAGTGTAATGCAGGTTAGGGCTCGTCTGTGTGATTAATAAAAAATGTATGGCACAAAAACAAGTTGTCCTTATAGTCTTAGACGGTTGGGGGCATGCGGAAGCGGGGGAGCATAATGCCATTTCCAAAGCCCGGACGCCTTTTTTTAATTCTTTGTGGGAGCAGTACCCCCACGGTTTTTTGCACGCGGCCGAAGAGCATGTGGGCTTGCCAAAAGGGACTATTGGCAATAGCGAAATAGGCCATATGACCATGGGTGCGGGCAAACGTCTCGATACTGAATTAGTCAGGATTTCCAAAGCGGTAAGCAACAACGAACTGGGCACTAACCCAGTCATACGGCAATTGTTCGAACATGTTAAAGCCAATAACAGCAGCCTGCACTTGGTAGGCATGGTCAGCCCCATTGGGGTCCATAGCCACCAGGAACATTTACATGGCTTGCTTAGGGCAGCAAAAGCGTTTGGCCTTACCCAAGTGGTCATTCACGCCATTACCGACGGCCGCGACGCACCCCCGCAAGGCAATGCCGAATACCTGGCAGAGCTGGAAAAAGTCATAGGGCAAGAAGGCATAGGCTACATTGCAACGGCCACCGGCCGGTACTATGCCATGGACCGCGACAAAAATTGGCATAGGACCGAAAAGGCCGAGAAAGCATTGTTTGAATGCCAAGGCCGGGTATGCCATAACCGCACTCCTTCGGAAGTTTTAAAAGAACTGTACCAGCAAGGGGAGCTGGACGAATACCTAGAGCCGGTAGTCTTTGTGGACGAAAGCGGCAAAACGTATCCCATACAAACCAACGACGGCGTGTTTTTCTTTAATTTCCGGACCGACCGCCCCAGGCAACTTTCCACTAAAATTAGCGAACATGCCAAAGCCAAAAACCTATACTTTGTAACCATGACCCAATACCACCCCGAGCTTGAAGCCACGGTAGCTTTTCCGCCACTGGTTCCCGATACTACCCTCGCCGGCGTAATTGCCGAATCTGGCCTGGGACAATCCCACATAGCAGAAACGGAAAAATATGGGCATGTCACGTTTTTCTTCAACGGTGGCAAGCAAACTCCCCACGAACTTGAGCACCACATACTTATAGAAAGCCGCAAGGACATTGCCACGCATGACCAGGCCCCCCAAATGCGGGCCAAAGAAATTTGCGATGCGGCCATAACCCGCCTTAAGGCAGGGGACTCGTTTGTATTGCTGAATTTTGCCAATGCCGACATGGTCGGCCACACGGCAAACCAGCCGGCCATTATCCGCGCGGTCGAAACCATAGACACAGAACTCTCCCGTGTGGTAAAAAGCGCCCTTTCACAGGAAGCCTGCGTGCTCATAACCGCAGACCACGGCAATGCCGAAGTAAATGTCGACCCACAAACCCACGAAAAGCATACGGCCCACACAACAAATATAGTCCCGTTTATATTGGCAAGCGAACCAAAAACATGCCTCACTGAGGCAGGGCCCAACGGCGTCCTGGGTTCTTTGGCCGACATAGCCCCTACTATATTACAATTACTCAATTTACATACTCCGCCGGCTATGACAGGTAAAAGCCTGCTCTCCCAATCGGGCACGTTTGGAATTTAACAAAAAATATTGTATAATTGTGGTATGAATTAGCCGTATTTTCCGTCATACAGGATGAAAAGCATTATTTACCTTATTGAATTACCATGGCTATAAAAAAAATTACCCAAACTATTCTCATAGTGGAAGACGAGACTGCGCTGCTGGAAATATTAAAGGACACATTCGACCGGGAAGGCTTTAAAGTCCTGGAAGCCAAAGACGGCTCGGAGGGCTTAAAAAAAGCCCTAAAAAACAAACCCGACCTCATACTCCTCGACATAGTCATGCCCACCATGGACGGCATAACCATGATAAAAAAATTGCGCGAACATAAAGACGGGGTAGAAATTCCGGTTTTGTTCTTGAGCAATTTAACCGAGTACGAACGGGTAACGGAAGTGCTGGGAGTACGCAGGAATATAGTGGACCACCTAACCAAAAGCGACTCTTCCATAGAAGGCCTTGTCGGCAAAGTCAAAAAAGCGCTCGCAGTGGCAGAAAAATAAGCGACACCCAAGTCTTTTAACCCATTTGGCTTGAAACAAAAAGTAAAATGATCTCTACAATACGTAAACGTTTTTTTTCCATACCGGAAAAATTCATGTCGCAGGAACTTACCAAGGCTTCCGGGCTCCTGCCCAAGCATCCGCTGAAAAAAGCAGGGCAGTTTTGGCATATGCTAGGGCCAGGCCTGACTACCGGCGCGGCTGATGACGACCCTTCGGGCATAGCCACCTACAGCCAGGCCGGAGCGAAATACGGTTACCAATTTGGTTGGCTGGCAGCTTTTACATTTCCATTCATGGCTATTATCCAAGAAATGTGCGCCCGTATTGGCGTGGTCACAGGCAGGGGACTGGCCGCTAATATCCGCCACCACTACCCCAGGTGGGTATTGTATGCCTGCACCGGCTTATTGTTTGCCGCCAACTCCCTCAATATTGGCGCTGACTTAGGTGCTATGGCAAAAGCCACGCAGCTTATTTTCCCTTCGTTGGGCTTTGGCTTGCTTGTCGTAGGCTTTTCATTTTTAAGCCTGGTCCTCCAAATTTTTACCTCTTACAAGGAATACGCCAGGTATTTAAAATGGCTGGCATTAATACTGCTGTCGTATATTTTTTCAGCGTTATTCATAAATTTCAACTGGAATGAAGTTGCCCGAGCGGCCATAGTGCCAAGCTTCCAGTTCACTAAAGAACATATTTTTTTGCTCTGCGGTGTCCTGGGCACCACCATTTCCCCGTATTTATTTTTTTGGCAAACGAGCCAGGAAGTGGAAGAAGAAATATTAGACGGCCAAACCACAATCCAAGAACGGCAAGCCAGCACCACCAAAGGCCAAATTAAACGCATGCGCGTAGACGTCTGGTCGGGCATGCTGCTTTCCAATGTAGTCATGTTTTTTATAATTATTACCTGCGCGGCCACGCTTTATAAGGCCGGCATAACTAACATTACTACCGCGGCGGAAGCAGCCCAAGCGCTAAAGCCGTTAGCGGGCAGCCAAGCCAGTTTATTGTTTGCTTTGGGCATTATTGGGACCGGCTTGCTCGCCGTCCCCGTGTTGGCCGGAAGCGCTTCTTACGCCATTTCCGAAGCGGTGGGGTGGAAACAAGGCTTATACCGC
>CAYOXN010000013.1:429-4101 GCA_964407965.1 uncultured Candidatus Saccharibacteria bacterium | reverse complement strand
ATTTTATGGCGTCATTATATGCGCCATGATGGTTGGCCTCATAATTAATTTTTTTAACATAGACCCCATTAAAGCCCTGCTCTGGTCCGCAGTAGCCAACGGCATTATTGCCCCCATAATCATTTTTTTCATTTTACACATTAGTTCCAAGCGGCAAACTATGGGCCAATGGAAAAACGGATGGGTAGCTTCCGCCTTTGGCTGGCTTATTTTTGCCCTCTTGACCGCCACTTCCGTGGCGACTATTATATCCTTGTTAGCCTAAAATAAAACCTATTCCCAACCGTCGTATACCAGCAGAGGAGCGGATAGGTTTTTTATTTATATGGAAAAAACTACTACCCACATACATACCACCGAAGAAACCCACGAAACCCCTAGGCGTTTGCAGTCTGCTATCCCTTGGATTTTGGGTTTTTTGCTCATACTTGCGGCCGGGGCCGGCGGGTATTTACTGCGCATGCAAACCCATCCTGAACTTAAAGTCCAAGTCATGGCAGCCAACACAACAACCCCGGGAAGCATAAGCGCCACTACGACCGATACCGGCCCGGTTCGAGTCAGCATTACCACCAGCACCCCAATGGCTGCGGTACCTTTACCCCAAACCCCAAGCCCAACTAGCCCGGCTCCGCAAACCCTGGGCAGTTCCGCTTACGAAAATCCCGACCTTAAAATGCGCGTGACGCTCCCCGAAGGCTGGAACATAGACACCGCCCACACAAACCAACAACGGGTTGTTTTTGCCAACACTGCCGGCGGCCATACCGCCTATATTGAACGCTATGAAAATAGGGGAGAGACGCTGGAAAGCATGCAAACCATATTTTCCAATTCACCCGAGGTTGCTTCTACCGCCCTGGTCACCGCCGCGGGACAGCCGGCGCTCCGGTATACCGGTGCCACTTCGGCACAGAGTGGCTTGGTTATAATTTATAAAAACTATATTTACTATTTTCACGGCTTGGCCGCCTCGCCAGATTTTATTGGCCACATTACGTTTCTTTAAAAAGCCCGCTTGCCTGAAGCGGGCTTTTTTGGCCCTCATGCTTCCTGTGTTTGCGAAATTTTTACCGCCTCGGGCAAACGCGGGGTAAAAGCCAGGAGTTCGCCCCGGGCCAAGGGGCGGCTTATAAAATAACCTTGGACCGCGTCGCAGCCGAGGCTTGCCAACAAATTGAGCTGCGCTTCGGTGTCTACCCCTTCAGCCACCACAGACAGCTTAAGGCTTTTGGCCATGGAAATAATGGCTTTAATAATGCTGGTGTCCTGTTCATCGGTTAAGCAATGCCTCACAAAACCCTTGTCGATTTTTAATTTTTGGATAGGGAACCGTTTTAAATAATTGAGCGAGGAATATCCAGTGCCAAAATCATCGATGGTAACCCCAAAACCCAATTGCTGCAACTCTTCCAGCTGCCGCCTGGTGCGGTTGCTGTTTTCCATTGCCACACTTTCGGTAATTTCCATTTCAAAACGCGAAGGGGAACAATTTCCTTCCCTGAGCCTGCTGTGGAATTTTGCCACTAGCTGTTCGTCGTTAAATTGCCGGGCGGAAATATTTAAGGAAAATTTCAGGTGGCCCATGCCGTGATTGTCTAAAAATGAAATGTCATTGCATACCGTATCCAGGGCAAACCGGCCTATCTCGTCTATAAGCCCTAATTCTTCGGCAAGCGGGATAAACCGGGAAGGGGAAATGCGGCCTAGCACTTCATGGCGCCACCTGAGCAAGGCTTCTATGGAAGTAATATTTTTTTGCTTCAAATCAAAAATCGGCTGGTAATATATTTCAAATTCCCCTCGGCCAACCGCACGCCGCAAGGCATGTTCTAACTCCAGCTCCTGCGAAGCCCCCATGTTCATGCTTTGGTTGTACAGCATAAACTTATTTTTACCCGACTCCTTGGACCTATACAGCGCCGCATCGGCATTTTTTTGCAAGCTTCTGCTATCTACCCCGTCTGCCGGGAATATGGCAATCCCAATACTGGCAGTCACGTGGAGCATTTGTTCATGGACCCTCATGGGCGGTTCAAAGACTTTTAATATTCGTTCGGCCCGTTTACTAACGGCATGGGTGCTGGATATGCCGGGAAAAAGCAATACAAATTCATCACCCGCCCAACGGAACACACACTCACCGGCCTGGAGCTCATCGCGAATACGGGTGGCACTCTCCACCAGCACTGTGTCCCCGGCGGTATGACCCAACGTGTCGTTTATGGTTTTGAGGCGGTCTATGTCCATGAACAATACGGCAAATTTTATGCGTTCGGCTGCGGCTTTTTCCAGGGTCCGGGCCAACTCTTCTTCAAAAGCCTTGCGGTTTGGCAATTGCGTAAGCGCGTCAGTGTGCGCACGTAAAAACAATTCGCGTTCCGACTCGTGACGCTCCTCGACAACCGAAGTTATATCGGACGAAAAGGTAATGACCCCCGTAATTTCCCCTTGAGCATTTTTTAGGGGCTGCCTGAGCACGTTAAACCAACGGGTGGTGGGCTGTTCCGAATTATGCCAATGACGGACTAGCGGCAATTGGTTACGTTCGACTTTTTCACCCGCATAGGCCTTGTCAAAATCGTTAAAAAAATCTTCGCCATGTTGCAAATCCCTAAAGACGTGGCGGATGCTTTTACCGACTATATCTTGCGGCATAAACAAGGCTCGGGCTGCATTGTTGGCCATTTTATATACGTGGTCTTTGCCTTCGGTTATGGTTATAATGGCGGGTATTTGCACAAATAAATCTCGCATTTGCCGTTCATATTCCTGCAACAATTGCTGGTCTTTCTTAAACGTATCCAGGGTTTGTATTTTTTTTTGGAACCAATGGATAGTCGCAATTACCATAACCCCTAAAGCCCCAAACAACCCTATCCGAAAACCTTGCTCCAATGTTATGCGTATTGGCGCCAGGGGTGGAGAAAAGTAAAACAGTTCACCTATAATCCCAATGCCTAAGGTAATGATTCCCGGCGTTTTTCCACCTGCCATAAGGGCGACAATAAGACACATAAAAAGCGGGAGCCCGGGAAAGGGAATATAAAAAGCTTGCCTTAAAGCAAGCATGCCCGCCACTGTTCCTGCCGCAAGCAAGGGCCCGAGAAAAAAACGGAGCATGGCCAAAAGCCGGCTACGGGAAAACCACACCGATGTTTTCGGGAATTTCATACCATGCGCGACGCAAAGGCCCGGGCGTTCTTACACACGGTTTGTAATTTTACTTGTATACGCCCGTCAATACAATAAACGCCCACGCATGAAGACTTTACATCCCCCCATCCTCAAACACATTACGCTCCTCAACGGTTTAATTATAGACTGTGTCCAGTCACATTCCTTGGCTGAAATTTCCGCAAAAGCTATCCGCACGGGTATTAAAATTTTACGTGCGGATTTTGCCTTTGCATTTTTAAAAGTGCAAAAAAACGAACTTGTGTTAAGCGCGCTCAGCCCCACCGCTCCGTTCCGCCCAAAAATCCCCCGTACCAACGGCCTTACCATGAGCGCTTTAAAAAGACGGTCGCCTATTTTTATCCCCCAGGTAGGCAAGGACAAACGCATTGTTGACCACCCGGAAAAAATGCAAAGTGCGGTTATAATACCGGTAGCATATAAAGGCACAACTTACGGCACCCTCCACTGTTGCTATAAAAAAAAGCAGCCTTT
>CAYOXN010000013.1:0-419 GCA_964407965.1 uncultured Candidatus Saccharibacteria bacterium | reverse complement strand
GGGCAACAGCACTGCCCAAGCCATGACTATTTTTGAGCTCCATAACCAACTCAAAGAAAACCATCGCCATATGGGGACTGTAGTCCGGGAAAAAACACTCAACCTTTCCCAGACCAACCGCCGGCTCCAAGAAGAACGGGCAAAAGACAGTGCCCTTATGGCCAGCATTGGCGAAGGCATAATTGCGGTAGATTCCTACCGGCGCATTATGTTCATAAACCCGGCGGCAATGTCCCTTTTAGGAGTACAGCAACTGCCCGTGGTCGGCAAAGACGTGGACTTGTACCAGCAATTCGTAAAAAGTGACGGCCAGTCACTCACGCCGGCAGACCACCCGTTAAGCAAAGTCGAAACCAGCGGGAATGGCATTAGCTTAGACGGGAATGCGGACTTGTACATAAAAAATTATGCCGGGCGTT
>CAYOXN010000012.1:12074-18457 GCA_964407965.1 uncultured Candidatus Saccharibacteria bacterium | reverse complement strand
CAACTCGCCACCGCGTGACTTTGCCAACGGCAACAAAGCTTGCAGGCCGCTCAATGCACCGGGGTTTACCGTTTTAACGCCAAAAGTTGTGAGTCCCAACCGCGTTTGGATATAACCCAAAATGCCTCCATACCCAATGGCATCTATGAAAGCCCGTTTCGAAAAAGGCGCCAAAACCGATTGGACTAAATTGGTAATCGCAATGGGGCTGCTAAAAAAAGTACAGCGCTTCTCAGATATTTCTATCCACCGAACCCGATTTTCAGTTACTGAAAAGAAATTTAATAAGTTATTTACAAACCTTTCTATTTCAGCCGATCGGAAGGTATTGTTGGCCTCGGTCAAATATTCTGCATAGTTTTGTGCAGCACTCTGGACTTTTAAAAATGGGGTAGACTGCTCAAAGTCCTGGTCTACTTTAAGTGTTTCATACGCATTTTCACCTGTGCCCAACAAAGCTCCTACCAAACCAAAAAATAAATCGGTTTTCTGCAACGCTTCTACTACCACCCCTTCAAACCTCCCCTCTCCCGACTGTAATTCGGGATTGTAATACGAACGCAACAAGTACATAACATGTCCGCTGCCTGCCCGTTCGCTAATATTGGCGCTAACCTGCTGTTCAAAATCCATTAACCCGGCAACTACCGCAAACCGGTTTTTTAAATTCTTGGTATTGGAGAGTTGGCAAAAGGTTGCCAGGTCACAGGCTATGACTTTGGCCGTTAGTTTACTGGCCTCTTGGGTGCCCTGACAAATAACCGACCGGAATTGCCCGCCAAAAAATGACAAATTCAAATCGAGCAAACAGGTATGTTGCCAATTTGTTTCTTTCCAGACCAAGACCTTTAAGCAAAATTTTAATTCATCATCGGACATTTCCGGTTTATGGAGCAAAGCCAGGAAACGCTCTTCACTGAATTTTGCTTCGGGCATGAACTCGGGCTCCACTAACCCCAACGACCACAGTTCCAAAACTTTGGCCGTCGTCGGTACCGCTAAAACCGATTTGCCTTTCTGCGTCTGCAGCGCCAAAGCCGCTTGCATGGCAGGGTCAAAGCCGCTCGCCGGTAAGTCATACACCATATCCGACTCCAAATGTAAGCCAGGCAACAACTCGGGAACGGCAAGCGGGGATTTTTTCACGCTTACCGGCGGGACCGGAATGGATAAAAACGGGTGCCAGGCAAATTTTGTCCCGACCAACTCTATAATTTTTTTGCGTACGTCTGAAGGGAACGACTGGTATACGCCCAACAGTTTCTCCAAAACGGTTACGCACGCTTGGGCGTCGGCTAATGCCCGGTGCGCTTTTTTATGCTCAACGCTAAACACATGCATTAAGTTTTCCAAGTTATAACTATGGTGGGTGGGTAAAATCCACTGCACCAATTCCAAGGTGTCTATACTCGGCCCTTCAAAGGTTATGCCAAAAGCTTGCAAAAACTTTATGTCAAAAATTATATTATGCCCAACTATGGCTGCGGACTTAAGCTTCTCTTGTATGAACCCGTGGAATTCCGAAAAGGCCGGTGCGTCTTCCAGTTCTTCGGGCCGTATGCCCGTCAAACCTAATATTTTTGGATCCACTGGTTTACTAGGCTTAAATACTTGGGTCCACTCTTCGGTAATAGCCACTCCATGTTCATCCAATTCAAAAAACGCAAACCCCACTTCCAAAATTTCATTGGTTAGGGGGTCAAAGCCCGAAGTTTCAATATCCAAGCTGCAGTATCGTATAGGTTCCATGTGATTTATTTTAACATTATGCGTAAACCAAAACAAACCCCAAGGTTTTACCTTGGGGTTTGGGGTTTTCTTGGCTTAAGGTCTTGGCAGGAAGGCCCATTTTGGCGACCCATTAAATCTCTCTTGATTATCTATGTGGGTTCGGAGCCAGTCCCAAGCCTCTTGTCCGGAACGCCCGTTATAGGAGAACTTGGTCAAGAAACTGGAAGCGCCAAAGCCTAATATGGAATATCCGCCTTCATAGTCACCGTCGTTTACGAAGTCCGATGTCCTTAACTGGTACTGCATTTGCATAGCATCTTTAACCGCCGCCCAAGACTGGAAATAATTGCCGTTTAAGTCCATAGAGGGAGTGCGGTAATTTTGGATATAGTAAGGACTATAGGTTGGGTCGAGTAATTGTCCAAGCAAGTTTTGGGCAAACCGTTCGCGCATGGGATTAATTTGGGTAAAGCCCAACTCTTCTATATGCCCGAAGACCACATGCAAGAATGCGTTTTGGAACGGTATGCTCACCCTGGAAGCTTTGGTCACATCCGCTTCGCCGTCCGCCCCATAGCCGCCGCTTAAAAAGTATAAGGGGTTCGGGAACTTATTAAAGCTGTTTTTACCAATACACCATATTGAAGTTTCTTTCCATTTGTCATACGGGCTGGAAGTACAGGGTTGGTAAAAACTTCCGTTAGTAATATTGAATGAACCTTCGCGGGCCGCCAGGTTGTTCATGAGCTTGTCGGTAAAATATTTCTTTTCCGCGGTACCGTCGGGAGCCACAAACGCAGCTTCGGCTATGATCCTCAACGCCCAAGCTACGCCGCGATCTTCGTGGGCAAACAAGCCTTTGCTCGTTATGCGCGTATTTGGGTTGGGAACCATTAAGTCGTATGACGCAACGTTATACATGCTTTCAAGCAAATACCAGTCCCCGGTAAGCAAATACGGTATATAGAAATAATTCGGTTCGTGGGTGACATCCGGCGTCCAACCCGGAGTTGATATGTCGTCTACGGAAATCATATAATCTCCGTCTTGGTCCGAACTTTTACTGGTATTGCCATACGTTTTAGGGCGGGCATCGAGCGACAAACTCCTGCCAAACATATCCTCACCCATGCCGCTGACAAACGCCTTGCCAGTCTTTAATTCGCGTGCCTGCAAGGGGACCTGGTTGGCCGCTTCCGTATTACCAATAACCGCACTGAATATTTCCGGATTGCGGGCATCGGAAGTTTTCATGGAATATAAGTACACCATTTGCCAAGTTGTGTAGAGGCCTATGTCTGGGCGCTGCCCGGCCGCTGGCTGGTTTTTCCAAATTTGGCCTTGTATGCCTTTTGAGGAATCATACCCAATATCCCCTTTGTCGGAATACCGCCAGCCTGGCGTAAAGCCTTCTGAGTGGGCATAACCATTTTCCAGTAAAGCATTAATGGCACTCTCGGTAATGTTTAAGTTGGTATTAAAGTTAGGTATGGCCTTACTGTATGCCAGGTAGGGCAAATTGTAATCTACATAGGACGAACCGGGCGTTTGGCCTATGTAAAAAGTTTTGCGCCAGCGCGTGCGGTTTAGCTGGGTTATGTTTGCTTTGGAATATATGGGCGTCTGTCCGGTGCCCAACTTTAGGGTTAAGTCATATTTTTGGTTTTGCAGTTTTTGGGTCCACATGTTCTCCAATATCATTTCCACTTTAGTGGACTGCGGGGTTTTGGGGGTAAACGTAGCTACAAAAATTGGGTGCATGGCCTTGAACAGTGAGGTGTCTGCAGCGCGCCAACCGCTCACACCCTCCACAGATGCCAATTCGCCCCAAGCGGCAATACTCACTTCCGGTGTGCCGCCGTATTTCCGGCCATCGGCGTTCGGGCACGATGAGTCGCCAATTTGCAGTGTATTCCCATTTTTGCCGCAAATTTTTATCCGTTCATTGAACAATTTTATGACCGATGGCACCGGAATATCGCTCGCATCCAGCACGTTCATAGAGGTGTCTCCGGCCCTGAAATAGCCGTTGGGGGTCGCAATAAAATTGGCTTTATTCTTATAGCCAAAGTCATATTTCAATGCTGTGGAACGGTCTTCCAAAATTACTTGGGTAACTATTGAGCCTTTTAGCCAGTAGCGGAAGTCGCCGTTCTGGAGCATGGTGCGGGCGCTGACGTTTTGGACAACGCCGTCTTTAGTGGTTTCTATGACCGCGTCAAAATTATATCCGGCGGCCAACATTTGGTCCTTCGTCAGGGCCAAGCTTTCGCCACAATTACAACCCGCCTGGTTAACAAAATCTACATTTAAATTATTGTTTGCGGGCAAAGTTGCAACAAAAGATACAATAACATGCTTCACGCTTCCGTCTTCATACCGTGTCATTACGTCGGCCTGGGTCAGTGTTGGCGTGCCGTTAATTCTCGCTTGCGGGTAATTGGAAATTTCACCTTTTACGAAAACCCGGGATATGGAAAAGGTCCTTTGCTCACTTTGGCCTGACGCCGTTACTGCTTGGTATGGGATTGGTATAAATTAAGTTGGAAGCCGGGCTCGGACTGGGTGAAGGGGTGGGTGTGGGAGTAGGCGTAGGCGTTGGGGTCGGGGTAGCTCCGACTTTTGCCCAAGACAACTTAGCAACCGCATATACCGCATTCTCATAATAATTCATTGCTATAGTATGGCTTCCCGCGGTCATGGTTTTAGTAACAGTGTAGGTAGTAACAGATTGGTTAATCCATTTGTCCACTATGGCCTGGCCATCTACATACGCCCGCACGCCATCATCTGCCGTAACCGTAAATACATAATCTGCCGCTTCAAAAGTAAACGAGCCTTCGTACTTGGCTGAAAATTGGTCGGTAGGCACAGAAGCGGACGGACTGCCGGTATTCCAATCAAAATTTATTGAATTTACCGTGGAGGTCGCTTTTAAAGTTTCAAAATTTATGCCTGCAAAATAGCATGCCGTAAAAGCATTGGTAGCCGCACCCGGGCACCCTACTACCGGCGCAGGCGTGGGAGTTGGGGTAGGAGTTGGGGTGGGCGTTGGGGTCAGCGCTACTTTTGCCCAAGACAACTTTGCCACAGCATCACCTTCATATTCAAAGTAAGCCATTTTTATGGTATGGCTGCCTGCGGTCATGGTTTTGGTCGCTGTATAGGTAGTAGCCGACTGGCCAATCCATTTATCTATTATTAATTGGCCGTCTATATAAATACGCACCCCGTCATCAGCAGTGGTAGTAAAGGTGTAATCTGCTGCTTCAAAAGTATAATCTCCTTCAAATTTAGCGGAAAAATAATCATAAGGCAGCCCGCTTAACGGAAACCCACTGCCCCAATTATAATTTATAGAACTGGCCGTACCGGTAGCTTTTAAGGTTTCAAAATTGGTTCCAGCATAATAACAAGCAGTAAAAATATTATTACCTGGATTGGGACAGGCTATAGAAGGAGTGGGAGTCGGGGTGGGGGTAATGACTGGTTGGTCCAGTGAAGTAAAATATTTTCTCGCCAGCAATACACCCTTTTTATTAGGCTGGCTATAAAATTCAACTTTTACCGTAGCCTTAGGAGCTATTACAAAACCGGTACTGGCAGAACCTTGGGCGGGGGCTACTGCTGCAATAGCAACGCCATTTACGTATACCGAGCCTTCTTTGCTTAAAGTACGGTTCCACGACACCTGGTAATTCCAAGCATTATTCTGGAAATCCAAAGGCATAACGCTCAATACAAGCGATTTATTATTAACTAACGTTACGCTTGCGTATGTAGAAGTGCCCAGCACTTGAGGGGTAAAAAGTTCCCAATACTGCAAGGCGGAGGCTGTGGCGGGGACTGACAAAGCCACGCATAAACCGATGATGAGCTTTTTTAGCATAAATTCCTTAAGGATTTTGGTTTGGTTTTGCCCAAAATGCAAAAATATCACACCAGTTTTTTTACTGGTTTGACCCAAATTTTTGGGATTTTTAATTTAAATTTTATTTTTGTTTCAAGAACTGCCTGACTTTTATATAATTATTATAGCACAATAAAATAAAAAAAGCAAGAAAAAAACCCTTGTTTTTAAGCAAGGATTTTTAAAGGAGCATTATTCTTCAGTCTCTGCTTCGGCCGGTGGCGTTATGGTGGCAATATCGCCGCGTTTAAGGCGTTCCCGAATGGCAGAGTCTATGGCTTGGAGGATTTTGGGATTTTCCCGCAAGTACGTTTTGGCATTTTCCCTGCCCACACCCAGCTTTACGTCGCCAAACGAAAAGGTATTGCCGCTCTTTTCAATACTACCCAGCATGACTCCGGTGTCGAGCATGTCACCTGCTGCGGAAATGCCTTCGTTGTACATAATGTCAAATTCCGCGGTCTTAAATGGCGGAGCCACTTTATTTTTTACCACTTTGACTTTTACGCGGTTGCCCACTATTTTATCGCCAGCTTTTATTTGGGCTGTCCTTCTTACCTCCAGCCTTACCGAAGCGTAAAATTTCAAGGCATTGCCCCCGGTAGTAGTTTCGGGGTTACCGAACATAACCCCAATCTTCATGCGGATTTGGTTTATAAAAATTACGGTGGTCCTGGTCTTGGAAATAATTGCCGTTAGTTTGCGGAGTGCTTGGCTCATAAGCCTGGCTTGCAAGCCCATA
>CAYOXN010000012.1:10032-12051 GCA_964407965.1 uncultured Candidatus Saccharibacteria bacterium | reverse complement strand
CTTCTATTTCGTTCCGCGGGGTTAAGGCCGCCACTGAGTCTATGACTATTAAATCTAGCCCATTGCTCCTTACCAACGTTTCGCAAATATCCAAAGCTTGTTCGCCGTTGTCGGGTTGGGAAATGAGCAAGTCTTCCAATTTTACGCCAATACGTTTGGCATACTCGGGGTCTAGGGCGTGCTCGGCGTCTATAAACGCGGCTAACCCGCCCCGCTTTTGGACCTCGGCTATCATGTGGAGTGTAAGGGTGGTTTTGCCGCTGGACTCCGGCCCGTAAATTTCAATAACCCTGCCTCGGGGAATACCCCCGGCACCGAGGGCTATATCTAAACTAATACTGCCGGTCGGCGTAGTTTCAACCTGTAGAGTTTTGGTGTCGGACAGCTTCATAATACTGCCGTCACCAAACTTGTCTTTTATTTGGTCGAGCGCGCTTGAAAGCGCTTTCCACTTGCCTGCTTCCTGCGGGGTTGATTTGGCTGCTTGTTTTGCCATACGCTTTAATTTAGGTTTCTTAAATGGTTCTTTATATACATATGGTATACTATCGTACACCTTTTGTCAAATGGCTAAGGGTTTACTTTTTGGGATTCGGGAGTAAAGGTAATGTTCTCGAGCCGTTCCCCATTCCTTCCCATAACGCCCAAAGACTTGCCGTTTACGCTCACTTCCGTACCCCCGGCGTCGGACGTGGTAAGTACCACTTGTTGGAGGGCTTCCAATGTAGTGGTGCTGCCGGCCACATACGTACGGGTTTCTTCCGTTTTACTGTCTATGGAATATTTAATTTGGACATTGCGGCTAAACGACAGCCCCAAGACCAACGAAGACCCCGAAACATATTCTGAAGGCTCGCCAATAATAGTAATAGTCTTGCTGACGGTTTTATCAAATTTATTTTTTGCAATAAACACCAAGTCCTTAGGTCCCGGGCCCAGGCCAAGTTCGGTGGTAAAAGTACCTTGGCCGTCCACGAAAACCGGTTGTCCGTTTATTGTGACTAATATACCCGGGTCGGTCTTACCTACAATCCGGGCCGACGAGCTTTTAATTAATTGGTGGTCAGCTGGTTCGAAAATTTCCAACCTCGGGGCTTTGTTAATGGAAAAGACTTGCCAAATGACATACAAGATAGTTACGCCCACAAACAACCCGCCCAAGACTATGCTAATAACCTTAGGGGTTATGACCAGGGAATGGAATATCCCGGACTTATGTTTTTTTTCGGCATTTTTTGCCAACTGGGAATCTATGCCGCGCTCTTTTTTATATTGTTCAATAAGCACCGCGGGCTGTACGCCGTACACCCTGGAGAGGTTTCTTAAAAACCCATACATGTATACGTCGGGCGGCAGTTTTTTAAAGTCGCCGTTTTCCAGGGCGTGTAAAAACTGCGGTTTCATTTCTGCTTTTTGGGCTGCCTCTTCCAATTCCAAACCGGCACTTTCGCGAATTTCTGCCAAATATTCGCCTAGGGTTTCAATGCTGATTTTCTTAGTTTCAAAAACCACAGCTTTTAAAATTAGTAATACTTCCCGCGTCCCCCAACCAAGTCAGAAAAATGCCCAAGCCCGCTCAACTTTTGGCTTTTACCAAAAGCCGTCGGTGTTATACGCCGCCCTGCTCGCCCGAAGTATCCGGATCGGCCGGCTGGCTGCCATACTCATCGCGTTCGGCATTGGAAATCCCAAACACTTCGCGGGGTTTGGCCCCGTCGCCCGGGCCGATAATTCCTTTTTGTTCCAAAATATCCAGTAACCGCGCAGCCCTGGCATAACCCACCCGCAAGCGCCGCTGGAGCAGTGAAGCCGAAGCCTTGCCTGCCCTCCTCACTTCTTCGGTTGCTTCATCGAGCAGCGGGTCGTCGTCCCCGCCTTCGTCGCTTTCCATACCCGGAATACCCAAATCCTTTTTCGGTTTTTCAAGAATTTCTTCGTTATATATGACAGCCCCGGCCTGCTGCTTAAAGAAGTCCACAACCCGCTTCACTTCTTTCTCGCCAATAAATGCGCCTTGCA